>NZ_JAQOSR010000116.1:0-29673 GCF_046718885.1 Bradyrhizobium sp. UFLA01-814
ACCGCGGACGGCGCGACACCAGGCTGTACAGCCTGCTATCGCTCGCGATGGGCACGGCGACATTCCAGGCCGTGCACAAGCTGGAGCGGCTCGGCGTCCACACCCATGGCAGCTTCGATCCCATGGTCGTGACGGCGATCTGCATCGTCTCTCTCGGCATCGTGTTCGCCGCCACCCGCATCAAGTCGGTGCCGCTGCCGGCGGGCCTCGTCAGGGCCGTCGGCGGCATCACCTACCCGCTCTATCTGCTGCATCTGCAGCTCGGCTACGTCATCCTGCTCCTGATCACACCAACGCCGGACGCGCTGTCGACCGTGCTGGTCGTGACGGGCATGGTGGTGCTGGCATGGTTCGTCTGGCGCTTCCTCGAAGGCCCCGCGCATTATCTCGTCAGGGACAAGCTAACGACGCTGGCCTCGCGGCACGGGTGGCCGTCACGCATTCGTGCGGGCGAAGCGCGGATCGATCGGGACGACGTTGCCCCGCCAATCGAGGCCAGCAGCATCGCCAACCGCTGATCCGTCCGGCGCACATCGCCGGAGCAGCATCCGACGTTGCCGCCGTCGCGAACCTTGGGCCGAAACGAACACCGTCATTCATCTGCGATGCGTGGTGACGACGGTCAGGCGCAAGCGGGCGGATGGCGCCCGGGGGGCGACTCGATATCCTCAGACCCGCCCGCTCCATTCATGATCTCCGGGCATTTCCATTGCCAGTTCATTCGCCAGCTCGAGCGCTTCCTTGACGTCAGGCGTAGACAGACCTTCCGTGAACGTTCGGACGACGGGTAGCAGCAACTCGGCCGCTCGCGCGTGTTTGCCGGAATGTCGCCAAAGGCGCGCCAGGCTGACAGCTGACCGCAATTCAAAGGACCGCGCGCTTTGCCCGCGCGCCAGCTCGATCGAGGCGAGGAACATTCGCTCGGCGGATTCGACGGACGATGATTTCGCGTAATTGAGCGTCATCTCACCTTGCAGACGATAGATCTCGGCTTCGTAAAAATGCTCTCCCGTTCTTCTCCCGATCGCCGATGCGCTGTCGAGTTCGCGCAAGGCAGCATCCGGCAAGCCGGCACTTGCATAAGCCTTCGCGAGCAGGCTCCTGAACCAGCAACTGGCGAGCCGGGCGCTCATGCCCTCGTAGCCGTCGATAGCCATTCGCATCTGGTTCAATCCCTCGTCGACATTGCCGAGCTCAGTCATCGCCCATCCTCGCAGGATGGTCGTCTGATGCTTCCAGTGCAGGAAGCCGTGTTCCGATGAGAGGGCCAGTGCCCTGTTGGTGTAGTCGTGGGTCCCTTCGACATCGCGGAGATGCTGACAAACGTAGGCGCCGAATGTCAGCGCAAACGACAGCGTGAAGGGGTGGCGAAGGTCTTCCGCTTCCGAAATAGCCTGCTGGCTATATCGGCGCGCCGCGTCAGGACGGCCCAGAAACCACGACACGTACCCGAGATACGAGAGCGAGACGATGCCAGGATGGATGCCATGCGTTGCCGTCAAGGCGCCGTGTAGATCAGGACTGTAGAGGTTCCTGAAGCGATGAAGGTGATGTTCGGCGGCGACAAACCGCCCGCGGTACAGCATGGTCATCGCGATCGCCCGATGCGCCTCGATCAGATATCCTGTCTGTTGCGTCGCGGACGATCCCCGGTTCGATGCCTCGCGCCTTGCGAACTGCAGGAGCTCCGCGCTCAGCTCATGCGCCCGTGCGAGATCGCCGCGGATAAAGTGGCACACCCAAAGTCCGCGCGTCGCCGCAAAGACCTTCGCCGTGTTGTCAAGATGCCGGCCGAGTTCGAGCGCGCGAACATAGTTCTCCTCGACTTCCTGAACGGCGTATCCCTTTGCCGCGATCAGGGCGGTGCCCAGGGCGATGCGAAGCTCAAGCTCGGACTCGTTTCGGCCCTGCATGCCGGGTGAGGCTTGCAGAACCCCTAGCCCACGACGCAGATGACCGATCGCCTCCAGACTCGCACCCTTCATTGCGGCCTGCTTTCCGGCCTTGAGCCAGAAACCCGCAGCCGGCTCGCTTTGGCCGGACTCGGTCAGGTGGTAGGCGAGAAGCTCCGGTTCGCGCTCGATCTTTTCAGGATATTTTTCGGCCAGCACGCGTGCGATCTTGGCGTGCAGCGTCCTTCTTTCCCTGTGCAGCAAGCTTTCATGCGCCGCATTCTGGATCATCACGTGCTTGAACGAGTACAGCGCCTCCGGCAGAAAGCCGAAGCGGACGATCAATCCGGCGGCCTCCAGATGGTTCAGGGCGGCTTCGATCTGGTCCGCCGGCGCCTCGGCAACCTCGCGAAGGATCTCATAAGAGAACTCGCGGCCGATGGTGGCGCCGATCTGCGCGATTTTCTTGAACGATCCCATCCGGTCGAGGCGGGCCATCAGGGAATCGTTCAGTGTCGCGGGAATAGCGAGCTGATGCCACGGACCGGACAAGACGTAACGTCCATGTTGCTCAGTCAAGACGTCGGATTCGAGAACGGCCTTGGTCAGCTCCTCAAGGAAGAGCGGCACGCCATCGGTTTTGACAATGATGTCCTCAATCACCTCTCTGGGAAGCTCCTTTTCTCCAGCCACACGTTCGACCAATATCGTGCGGACCTGTCGGCCGAGACGCTTGAGGTTCGCACTGATGGTGTGCGCGTGATCGTTCCAGCCCGGCTGAAACTCCGGACGACAGGTGATCACGACAAGGATCGACGCGCTGCGAACGTTCTCCACCAGCAGATCGAGCACGGCCCGCGAGGTGGGATCGATCCAATGTGCGTCCTCAAAATCGATCAGGAGCGTCTGCCCGCGCGCTTGCGCGAGCAGATGGTTGACGAGCGTGGCGATCGTCGCATCCTTCAGCTGTTGCGGCGAGAGATCCAGGGCCGCGTAGCGGTCACCGGTGGGAATTGAAAGCAACGCCGCAAGGATCGGCACCACTGTGTCCGCCTCGCCGTTCGAGGCGGCGACGCCGGCTTCAAGCTTTGTCAGCCAAAGCGCAGACGCGTTCTCGCCGTCAAGGCCGAGCGCGAATTTGAGATGCTCGATGAAGGGATGAAAAGCGGTGCTGCTGTAATAGGGAGAGCACTGGAACGAAACTTGTCCGTGCTGATCACCTGCGATCCGCTCCCGCAATTCCTGAACGATCCTGGATTTTCCAATTCCCGGCTCGCCCGTCAGCAGCACGACCTGCCCCTCACGGGCTTTCGCTTGCTGCCAACGCGTGAGCAGCAACGCCACCTCTTCGGTGCGGTTGACCAGCGGCGTCAATCTGGAGCCCATGGCTGCCGCAAATCGCGTCTCGGCGCGGCAGGGCCGAACCACGAGCCAGGCCTGGGCCTTCGCGGATATCCCCTTCAGCGCGTGAAATCCTAAGTCCTGGTAGTCGAACTTTCCTCTCAGCAGGGATTGCGTCGAAGACGCAATGACGACGCCGTCCGGAGGCGCCAAGGCCTGCAGACGGGCAGCCAGATTTGGCGTCTCGCCGACTGCGGAATCGTGCTCCTCGGTGCCCTGTCCAACCAGGTCTCCGACGACAACAAGGCCGGTCGCAATCCCAATGCGCACACTGGGCCCATGACTTGCAACGTCGCGGGCGTCAGTCGCTCCCGCCGACGACAGGGTCCGTACAATTTCGAGCGCCGCACGTACCGACCGCTCGGCGTCATCCTCATGCGCATTCGGATAGCCGAAATAGACCAGAATGCCGTCCCCGAGGTAGCGGGCCGCGAAGCCTTCGTACCGCTTGACCACGCTGACGCACTTTTCCCTGAAGCTCGCGATCATGTCGCGGACGTCTTCGGGATCGAACTGTTCGGACAGCGAGGTCGATCCGACCATGTCGCAGAACATCACGGTCAGCTGGCGCCGCTCGGCGCTCACCGCTGCGCCTTCCGCGACGCTCCTGCCGCCGGCGCGACCTTTTGCCGAACCGGTCAGGGAAGCAACCGCGCGCTGCAAGCGCTTGCGATCTCCCAGCGGAAGGCCAAGTTCGACCAGATCCTGCTCGGTCAAATCGGGCAGGATGTCCAAACCGATGCGATGCAGCACAAAGAGGTCGCCGTACTGGCCGAGATCAACGGTTTCGAGCCAGTGCTTGAGAGCAGCCTCCATATCGGCGCCTGGCTGTTTCTCCGGCATTGTGATCCGTCCGACTGCGGGCCATTGGCGACAATGGGCCTCGTTCGACGATGCCAAGGGGCTTGTTTACCCCAGACTGAACGCGTTCACAAAGTGCGAAACGCGCGGCGCCATCCGATTTCGCGCGCGATGACTCGGACGCGTCAGCGCCGCGAGGATGTGGATGCGTGACTCACAGACCGCGCCACACACTCAATGTCGTCCTGGCGAAAGCCAGGACCCATTACCCCAAATGAGAGTTGTTGCGCGACGCTGGGGCCACGATCCCGTTCATGATCAAATGCGGTGGTTCTGGGTCCTGGCTTTCGCCAGGACGACGATCGTGTGTGGCATCCGCGCTGTCATCGCCCGGCTCGCCGCCTCCGTTGAAGCTTCGGCGCGCCAAGGATGCATAGCGTCATCGAAGCCTTGGCGAAGACGGGACCGGGCGATGACACCGACATGAAGTACGCAATGACGATGCGCCGTATCGCGCGAGAACCACCCTCATCGTCCGTCCTGGCGAAAGCCACGACCCATTACCCCCAATGCCCATTGCCGCGCGCGGCCGGGGCCGCGATCGCCCGACCAACGAATTCCGGCGGTTATGGGTCCCGCCTTTCGCCCGCACGACCGCCGAATTCCCGGCACGACCGGGCCGAAAACCCCCTCGAATCACGCCCAATCAATTCAAAAATGGCCCGTCCCTCGCCCCGCGCGGGGCCAAAATCCCTGCAAGACCCTTGACATAGCTGCCCTTTCGGCAGAACGCGTGTGGTCAAGCCGTTATGGACACTTCATGGATTTGATTAGCACGACCTCCGACCTCGCCGCCGCCTGCGACCGGCTCGCCAAACACAAGGTCATCACTGTCGACACCGAGTTCCTGCGGGAGACGACCTACTATCCGCTGCTTTGCGTCGTGCAGATGGCGAGCGCGGAAGAAGCCGTCGTGGTCGACGCGCTGGCACCCGGCATCGACCTCAAGCCGTTCTTCGACCTGATGTCGAACGAGGCCGTGCTCAAGGTATTCCACGCCGCGCGGCAGGACATCGAAATCGTCTGGCACCTCTCCGGCACGATCCCGCATCCGATCTTCGACACCCAGGTCGCCGCCATGGTGCTCGGCTATGGCGACAGCATCGCCTATGACCAGCTCGTCGACCGCGTCACCGGCCACCGCCCCGACAAGACCCACCGCTTCACCGACTGGTCGCGCCGGCCGCTGAGCGACGAGCAGCTGCATTACGCCGTCTCCGACGTGACCCATCTGCGCGAGGTGTTCGCGGCGCTCGACGCTGATCTGAAGAAGCGCGACCGCAGCGACTGGGTCAGCGAGGAGATGGAGGTCCTGACCTCGCCGAAGACCTACGACTTCCACCCCGAGCGTGCCTGGGAGCGGCTCAAGACCCGCGTGCGCAAGCCGCGCGAGCTCGCGGTGCTGATCGAGGTCGCCGCCTGGCGCGAGCAGGAGGCGCAGAGCCGCGACGTGCCGCGCTCGCGCGTGCTCAAGGACGATGCGGTCGGCGATATCGCCACCCACGCGCCGACCTCGCTGGAGAAGCTCGGCAATCTGCGCTCGCTGCCGAAGGGTTTCGAGCGCTCCAAATGGGGCGCCGACATCATTGCTGCCGTGCAGCGCGGCCTCGCCCGCGACCAGGCCATGCTGCCCAAGCTGGAAAAGCCGAGAAACAATTCCAACGGCGCGGCGACCGTCGAGCTGCTGAAGGTGCTGCTGCGAATGACCTCGGAGCGGCACGGCGTCGCCAGCAAGGTGATCGCCACCGTCGACGATCTCGAGCAGATCGCGGCCAGCGATCAGGCCGAGGTCGGCGCCCTGCACGGCTGGCGGCGCGAACTGTTCGGCGAGGCCGCGCTCAAGCTCAAGCACGGCCAGCTCGCGCTCGCGATCGACAAGGGCCGCGTGGTGCGGGTGGACCGGGGCTAGCGCGCGCCGTCCGCCTGGCGCGCGGCAGGTTCCACCGGCAGTCGGCCAGTGGCCGAACGCGTTGCGCCGGAGTTCGACCGGCACAGGCTCAGGTTGCGTCACGCAAAACCACCGCGCTTGCTAAGGCGCAATTTTCGTGTTGCAATCGCTTCACAATCGGATTGCGGCCGTTCGACTGTGCGTTTCGCGACGTTGATATCCAAGGCTTCGATCGAGAGGCGAAACTTCGGACTTGAAGACTTTGGATCTGACGACCCGGGAAGTGAACAGACAGCGCAAAGTCCGCTTGCGGCGTGGCACGTGGAAAACGTGGCCGCGTCTTTTTTATGTCTAAACTGGGAGAGAGACGATGCCGAAGGGTACCGTCAAATGGTTCAACCCGACCAAAGGTTACGGGTTCATCAAGCCAGCCGTCGGCGACAAGGATGTGTTCGTCCACATCTCCGCGGTCGAGCGCGCGGGCCTCAGCACATTGAACGAGAACCAGTCCGTCGAGTACGAGCTGGTGGAGAACCGCGGCAAGGCGTCGGCCGAGAACCTCAAGGTTCACTGAACGCCGCTGCCAGCGGAATTCATCCAGATGCCTCCCCCGGCTGCATCACCCCGGGGGACCTCTCGTGCTACCGCGCGCTAAGGTGCCGGCGCGATCAGGGTGCTGTCCGTCGGCGCGCTCCCAAGCGTCTTGCAGAAGTCGCCTTCGAGCTTGAGCCGGCCGCTTGCCAGAAGCCGCAGCGCCTCCGGATAGATGCGATGCTCGATGGTGATCACGCGCGCGGCGAGCGTCTCGGCCGTGTCGTCGTCAGCGACCGTGACCGCGCCCTGCATCACGATCGGTCCGGCGTCGGTCTCCGGGATCACGAAGTGCACCGTCGCTCCGGACAGCTTGACCCCTGCGCGCAACGCCTGGCCGTGCGGATCGAGGCCGGGAAAGCAGGGCAGCAGCGAGGGATGGATGTTGAGCATCCGCCCGTACCAGTGCCGTACGAACTCGGCGGTGAACAGCCGCATGAAGCCGCCGAGGCAGATCAGCTCGACCTGCCTGTCGTCGAGCGCGCGCTGCAGCACGGCCTCGAAGCCGGCGCGGTCCTTGCCGAACGGCTTGCTCTCGATGACGATGGTCGCAATGCCGCTCGCGGCCGCCTTCTCGAGCCCGGCAGCATCGGCACGGTTCGAGATCACGGCCACGATCTCGGCCGGGAAATCCGTTGCCTTCGCAGCCTCGATCAGCGCGGCCATGTTGGAGCCGCGGCCGGAGATCAGGATGGCGACGCGGCGCTTCATCGCGAGAGATCGAGATGACCGTTATAGACCACGCGATGCTCGCCCTCATGCGCTCCCTTGGCCTCGATCACCTCGCCGAGCAGCGTCACGGTCTCGCCGCCGGCGGTGAACGCCTCGGTCACGGCGTCGACCGCATCAGCCTTGACGATCGCGATCATGCCGATGCCGCAGTTGAAGGTGCGCAGCAGCTCGAGCTCGGCGATGCCGCCCTGCTCGGCCAGCCATTTGAACACCGGCAGCACCGGCAGCCGCGCCAGATCAATGCCGACGCCGAGATGCTTCGGCAGCACGCGCGGAATGTTGTCGGTGAACCCGCCGCCGGTGATGTGGGCGAGGCCTTTCACGGCGCCGGTGTCGCGGATCGCGCGCAGGCAGGATTTCACATAGAGCCTGGTCGGCGTCAGCAGCGCCGCGCCGAGCGTCATGACCGGCGCGAACGGCGCCGGCGCGTCATAGGCAACGCCGGACTGCTCGACGATCTTGCGCACCAGCGAATAGCCGTTGGAGTGCACGCCGGAGGAGGCCAGCCCGATCACGGCATCGCCCGCCGCGATATCCGCGGTCGGCAGCAAGGTGCCGCGCTCGGCCGCGCCGACCGCAAAGCCGCCGAGGTCGTAATCGCCATCCTTGTAGAGGCCGGGCATCTCCGCGGTTTCGCCGCCGATCAGCGCGCAGCCGGATTCGCGGCAGCCTTCGGCGATGCCGGCGACGATCTGCGCGGTGGCCTCCGGGTGCAGCTTGCCGCAGGCGAAATAGTCGAGGAAGAACAGCGGTTCCGCGCCCTGCACAACGAGGTCGTTGACCGACATCGCGACCAGATCGATGCCGATACCGCCATGAATGCCGGTCTCGATCGCGATCTTCAGCTTGGTGCCGACGCCATCGGTCGCGGCCACCAGAACCGGATCCTTGAAGCCGGCGGCCTTGAGGTCGAACAGCCCGCCGAAACCGCCGATCTCGGCGTCCGCGCCAGGCCGCGCGGTGGCTCGCACCATCGGCTTGATCAGATCGACCAGTCGATTGCCGGCGTCGATATCGACACCCGAATCCGCGTAAGTGAGCCCGTTTTTGCGCTCGGTCATGCCCAATTCCAGATGATCAGGGGCTGGTTACGAGGAATTCCGCCCCCGCGCAATGGCTCGCGGCGCTGCCGCCGCGATACTATGTAGATAACACAAGGCGGCTGCGCAAAAGAGCCGGATATCGAGTAAAATCAGGCTTCTAGCCGGGAAGCGATCCAAGTTGAGCATTCCGAACATCATCACCCTCGGCCGCATCATCCTGGTGCCGGTGATCGTCTGGGCCATCGTGTCCAGTCAGATGGAGATTGCGTTCGCGATCTTCGTGATCGCCGGCGTCTCGGACGCGGTCGACGGTTTCCTCGCGAAGCGCTTCAACATGACGAGCGAGCTCGGCGCCCTGCTCGATCCGCTCGCCGACAAGGCGCTCCTGGTGTCGATCTATGTCGCGCTCGGAATCTGGGGCGCGGTGCCGCGCTGGATCGTGATTCTCGTGGTGTCGCGCGACATCATGATCGTCTCCGCCGTGATTGTGTCATGGTTGTTCGACAAGCCGGTCGAGATGAAGCCGCTGATGGTGTCGAAGCTGAACACGGTAGCGCAGGTCGCGTTCGCGGCGCTGGTGCTAGCCTCGCTCGGCTTCGGCTTCGAGCCGCATCCTTACGACTGGATCCTGATGGGCCTGGTCACGATCTTTACTTTGGGTTCGGTGTCCCTCTATCTCGTGGAGTGGGTGCGGCACATGAGCACGATCGAAGCTCGGTAGGCGGGATCCGGAAAAGTCGAAGCCGGTTTTCCCGCGACAAACGCGACGCGTTTGCGCATAGCTAAAATAGGGTGGTTTGGAGACTTGTGTGGCCAGTAGCGTTCAACCTCGTCAATTGGCCTTGGCCCTGCCGCACGAGGAGAAGCTGACCCGCGACGATTTCCTCGAGGGCCCCGCCAATGAGGCTGCGCTGGCGCTGATCGACGGTTGGCCGGACTGGCCGAACCGAATCATGCTGCTGGTTGGGCCTGACGGCGCCGGCAAGAGCCACCTCGCCGCGATCTGGGCCGAGAGCGCCGGCGCGCGCTCGACCGCGGCGCATGCGCTGACCGCCGACACGGTGCCGACCGCGCTTGCAACCGGTGCGCTCGTCGTCGAGGACCTGAGGCCGGCGGATTTCGACGAGCGCGCGATGTTTCATCTGATGAATCTGGCGCGCCAGGACGATGCCTACGTGCTGATCACGGCGCGCGTTCCGCCCTCGGCGTTCGAGATCGAATTGCGCGACCTGCGGTCGCGGCTGCGCGCGGTGCCGACCGTGACGCTGCTGCCGCCCGACGACCAGCTGTTCCGCGGCCTGATCGTCAAGTTCTGCGCCGACCGCCAGATGAGCGTGGACGAACCGCTCGTCAGCTATCTGAGCAACCGGATCGAGCGTTCCTACGTTGCCGTCCGGCAGGCGGTCGAGCTGCTCGATACCGAGGCACTCCGGCTCGGCCGTCCGGTCACACGGGCGCTGGCGGCGGAGCTGTTGCGCGATGCCTGACCGGTCCCCGCGGCTTGACGGCGCAGGCGAGCGGAACATCAATGTCATCGAAACGTCATCGCAATATCACATGGTTTCTGCGGCTCTCGGCTAGACCGCCCCGGCCCCTGCCCTGAATTGGACCAGCACTTGATGGACTCGGCACAAGCTACTGAAATCAAAGAAAAAGAGGCGGAATTTCCTGCCATTCCCGCAATCGCGACCAGCCCCGAGCGCTTCATCAACCGGGAGCTCTCCTGGCTGCACTTCAACCGGCGGGTGCTCGAGGAATCGGTCAATCTCGGCCATCCCGTGCTGGAGCGGGTCCGCTTCCTGTCGATTTCGGCGAATAACCTCGACGAGTTCTTCATGGTCCGTGTCGCCGGCATCAAGGCGCAGGTCCGCGAGGGCATTACCGAGCGCAGCCCGGACGGCCTGCTGCCGGCCGAGCAGCTCGTGATGATCAACAAGACCGTCTCGCAGCTCGCCTCCGACCAGCAGGCGATCTGGAGCGACCTGCGGGATATCCTGGCCAAGGTCGGCATCCAGCTGGTCGACGGCCGCGACGTCACCAAGTCCGAGCGCAGCTGGATCGAGGATCACTTCCTCCACAACATCTTCCCGCTGCTGACGCCGCTGGCGATCGATCCGGCGCATCCCTTTCCGTTCATCCCGAATCTCGGCTTCACGGTGGCGCTGCAATTGTCGCGGATCGCCGACGGCAAGGCGATGAACGCGCTGATCCGCATGCCCGGCAAGATCGACCGATTCATCCGCATCCCCTCCACCAAGGAAGGCGCGCCGGCGCGGCTGATCACGCTCGAGCAGGCTACCGGCCTGTTCATCGGCCGCCTGTTCCCCGGCTACACCGTCAAGGGCCAGGGCGCATTCCGCATCATCAGAGACTCCGAACTCGAAATCGAGGAAGAGGCCGAAGACCTCGTTCGCCTGTTCGAGACCGCGCTCAAGCGCCGCCGCCGCGGGTCGGTGATCCGGCTCGAGATCGAGGCCACGATGCCCGAGGAGCTGCGCATCTTCGTGCAGCACGCCTTGTCGGCCGCCGACGACGAAGTGATCCTGGTCGACGGCGTGCTGGCGATGAACGAGCTGTCGCAGCTCACCCGCCTCAATCGCCCCGACCTCGAATTCCCGCCCTATGTGCCGCGCCATCCCGAGCGGGTGCGCGATCATGGCGGCGATATCTTCGCCGCCATCCGCCAGAAGGACCTCGTGGTCCATCACCCCTACGAATCCTTCGACGTCGTGGTGCAGTTCCTGCAGCAGGCGGCACGCGATCCCGACGTGGTCGCGATCAAGCAGACGCTCTATCGCACCTCGAACAATTCGCCGATCGTGCGCGCGCTGGCGGAAGCCGCCGAAGCCGGCAAGTCGGTGACCGCGCTGATCGAGCTGAAGGCGCGCTTCGACGAGGAAGCCAACATCCGCTGGGCGCGCGACCTCGAACGCGCCGGCGTGCAGGTGGTCTACGGCTTCATCGAATTGAAGACGCATGCCAAGCTGTCGATGGTGGTGCGCCGCGAGGGCGGCAATCTCACGACCTATGTGCACACCGGCACCGGCAACTATCACCCGGTCACCGCACGCATCTACACCGACCTCTCCTACTTCACTTCGGATCCGATCATCGGCCGCGACGTCGCGCGGGTCTTCAACTACATCACCGGCTATGCCGAGCCGAGCGACATCGAGAAGATGGCGGTGTCTCCGCTGACGCTGCGCAAGCGGATCATCGAGCACATCCACGGCGAGATCGCCCACGTCAAGCACGGCCGGCACGGCGCGGTCTGGATGAAGATGAACGCGCTGGTCGACCCTGATATCATCGACGCGCTGTACGAGGCCTCGCAGGCCGGCGTCTCGGTCGAACTCGTGGTGCGCGGCATCTGCTGCCTGCGGCCGGGGCTGCCGGGATTGTCCGAGAACATCCGCGTCAAATCGGTGATCGGCCGGTTCCTGGAACACGGCCGAATCTATTGCTTCGGCATGGGCCAAGGCCTGCCGAGCACAAAAGCTGCTGTGTATATCTCGTCCGCCGACATGATGCCGCGGAACCTCGACCGCCGCGTCGAGGTTCTCTGTCCGCTGCAAAATCCCACGGTGCATCAGCAGGTTCTCGAACAGATCATGGTCGCGAATCTGAAGGACACCGAGCAGAGCTGGCAATTGTTGCCGGATGGGTCGTCAACGCGTATGAAGGCCGCGAAAGGCGAAGAGCCCTTCAATCTGCATGACTACTTCATGACAAATCCGAGTCTGTCCGGCCGTGGTAAGTCTCTCAAGGAATCTTCACCGCGCCGTCTCACGCGTCGCAACGAGCGACAGCAGCCATCGTCTTAAGGGGGCCTTACGGTGAAGCGACCGCGGAAGCGCGCTTCCAGCGTCGCTGTCATCGATATCGGCTCGAACTCGGTTCGTCTCGTGGTTTACGAGGCGATGGCGCGCAGCCTCATCACCATCTTCAACGAGAAGGCGCTCTGCGGGCTCGGGCGCGAGGTGCAGAGCACCGGCCTGCTCGCAACCGATGCCGTCAACAAGGCGCTCACCGCGCTGCGCCGTTTTCGCGCGCTGTGCAGGATTCAGCAGGTCGGCCGCGTCTACGCGATCGCGACCGCGGCCTGCCGCGACGCCAAGAACGGTCCGGACTTCATCGCCAAGGCCGAGCGCATCTGCGGCGCCAAGATCGAGATTCTCACCGGGCCGCGTGAAGCAAAGCTGTCCGCGCTCGGCGTCGTCTCGGGCGTGCACAACCCCAACGGCATCGTCGGCGATCTCGGCGGCGGCTCGCTCGAACTGATCGACGTCAAGGGCAGCCGCGTGCGCAGCGGCGTGACACTGCCGCTCGGCAGCCTCGCGCTGCAGGACCTCTCCAACAAATCGCTCAAGCGCGCCGAACGCATCGTCAAGAACGAGTTGCTTGGCGTCGCCCAGCTCAAGACCGGCCGCGGTCGCACCTTCTATGCGGTCGGCGGCACCTGGCGTGCGCTGGCGCGCATCCACATCATCCAGAGCGGCTACCCGCTCAAGGTGATGCACGGCTATTCGATCCCGGCGGCGGACGCGCTCGATTTCGCGCAGCGGCTGCGGCGGCTGGCGGCCACCAACATGCTGGCCAATATCGAGTCGGTCGCCGATGCCCGGCGGCCGCTATTGGCCTACGCCGCGCTCGTGCTCGAATACATCATCCGCGTGGCCCAGCCGAAGACCATCGTGTTCTCGACCTTCGGCGTGCGCGAGGGCCTGCTCTACGAGATGCTGCCGCCGGCCGAACGCACCAAGGACGGGCTGCTCTGCGCCGCGCAGAACCTCAACGAATTGCTGTCGCGCTCGGCCCGCCACGCCCAGGAGCTGACGGCGTGGACCGACCGGCTGGTGCGCGTCGTCAGGCTGCGCGAGACCGAGGAAGACCGCAGGCTGCGGCATGTCGCCTGCCTGCTCTCCGATATCGGCTGGCGGGTGCATCCCGATCATCGCGGCGAGGAAACCCTCAGCCTGATCATGAACGGCAATTTCGGCTCGATCACGCATCAGGGCCGCGCCTTCGTCGCGCTCTCGGTGTTCTATCGCTACGCCGGCCTCAGCGAGGAAAACGAGCCGCCGCCGCAGATCCGCGCGCTGGTGACGCCGGCGATGGACGAGCGCGCCCGCGTGCTCGGCGCCGCGTTCCGCGTGGCGCATCTGATCACGGCGGCGCGCACCGGCGTGCTGCCGGCAACCCATTTCCGCACCCAGGGCCGCAAGCTGATGCTGGTGTTCGAGCACCGGATGGTGGATCTGGTCGCCGACCGCGTCGGCAGCCGCTTCAAGCAATTGGCGCGGCTGGTCGGGCGCGTCGGCTCGATCGTGCGGCGCTAGGGCTCACGCCGCCTTGGTCAGGGCTCACGCCGCCTTGGCGGCGTGCTTTGCCTTGCGGAGTGCGTGGCGGCGCCAGATCGACCCCGCGACCAGCACCACGATGATGCCGAGCACCGCGAGCACGATCTCGCCGCCGTTGCCGCCATGGGCGAATTGCGGCGACATCCCGACCGACGTCAGCCAGGAATCGAGCTTGGCACCGAGCGGTCCGGCGAACAGCGCGTCCAGCTTCGGATGCACGGCCGGATCGGTCGCGATGACATCGCCCGCGATCCAGCCGAGCAGCGCGGCACCGGCCCAGACCAGGACCGGCAGCTTGGTGAGCAGCGCCATGATCAGCGCCGCGCCGGCAACGATCAGGGGAACGCTGATCGCGAGGCCGAGCACCAGCAGCGGCACGCTGCCATTGGCGGCGGCGGCCACCGCGATCACATTGTCGAGGCTCATCACGATATCGGCGACCACGACGATCTGAACCGCGGCCCACAGATGCGAGGCCGCGTGCACGCTGTCCTCGTCCTCCTGCTCTGGCACCAGCAGCTTGGCGGCGATCACGATCAGCGCCAGCCCGCCGACCAGCTTCAAATAGGGAAGCTCCATCAGGCTTGCGACGATGCCGGTGAAGATGACGCGCAGCAGCACCGCCGCGGCGGCGCCGAGAATCATGCCCCACAGGCGCTGGCGCGGCGCGAGCCCGCGGCAGGCGAGCGCGATCACGAGCGCGTTGTCGCCCGACAACAGGACGTTGATCCAGATGATCTTGCCGACGGCGACCCAGAAGGTCGGCGTCGCCATCTCGTTCTTGAATTCGGTGAAGAACGCGCCGATGTACGCCGGATCAAAGATCTGCCACAGCCAGTCCACAGCGAGTCCTATTCGGCCTTGCGGCCGCCCCTGACGGCGATCGTCCGCCGCTCCCCGGTTTGTTTCGACGCGGTCCCCTCGGGAGACCGCGCCACTTCAGCAATACGCCGTTAGCCGACGATCTCGTTGCCTGCGAAGAACTGCGCGATCTCGATCACGGCGGTCTCCGGCGCATCCGAACCGTGCACCGAATTCTCGCCGATCGACTTCGCATAGAGCTTGCGGATGGTGCCTTCGGCGGCCTTCGACGGATCGGTCGCGCCCATCACGTCGCGATATTTCAGGATGGCGCCCTCGCCTTCCAGCACCTGGACCACGACCGGGCCCGAGGTCATGAAATCGACCAGTTCGCCGAAGAACGGACGCGCCTTGTGGACGGCGTAGAAGGTCTCGGCCTGGCCGCGGGTCATGCGGATGCGCTTCTGCGCCACGACCCGCAGGCCCGCCTTCTCGATCACCGCATTGACCGCGCCGGTCAGGTTGCGCTCGGTGGCGTCAGGCTTGATGATCGAAAAGGTGCGTTCAATCGCCATGATTTCGTCCTTGTAAACGTGGCTGGGAGTTGCCGGGGCTTATATCGGCGCGATGGGGTAACGGCAAGCGACCCTGTGACGCGTTAGCCTTTAGTTTTGACGCATTTTCACGACGAAAACCGTCGTTTGGGTGCCCTCCGGACCAGCGGCCGGCTGGACCAACTTACCGCGATTTCACCTAGGTGAACCCATTCTGTCAGCGCCGTGCCGCTAGCGTTCAGCTCCACCCACATAGGCTCTGCAGCGATCGGACGCCTTGCTGGCCCCCCATCTGCAAGCCTCACAGGACGTCTCGGGAAATGTCACCGCGGGCGCGTCGCGCGCGCCCATACCTCGAGGAGACGATCATGTTACGCAAACTCTCGCTTGCCGCCATCGCCGCGGTTTCGCTCGGTGCCGCCGCGCTCGCCCCGACCTCCGCCTCTGCGTGGGGTGGTTGGCATGGCGGCTGGCACGGTGGATGGCACCACGGCTGGTGGGGCGGCCCGCGCGTCATCGTCGGCGGCCCGGCCTATTACGGCGGTTATGGCTATGGCGGCGGCTGCTACGTGCGCCGCGTCGTGCCGACCCCGTGGGGCCCCCGCTGGCGCCTGGTTAACCGCTGCTACTGATCCATCGAATCTGTCGACTGCTCCCCTGACTTGGTTCTCGCCCCGGCCCTCGCGCCGGGGCTTTTTTCAGGCCCGCCGGGGAACCCGGGCACATGATGCGGCCCACTACCTCAAGGCGAGAATACGGCGCGGAAACCAAATTCGGGGTCGCGACTTGTCATGACGAGGAGCTACTCGAACACGCGAGGTGGAACTCGCCGAGAGATGTGCCATGACGATGACAATGAGCAAGATCGACAAGGACGCCGATCAGATCGATCGCAAGACCTGCCGTTACATCTGCGATGCCGTGGGTGAACGGCTTCAGCAAAGCATGCGGCCAGAGCCCGCGCTTTCGTCTCGCCTGCAGCAGCTCCTCGACGAGATGCAACGGCGGGAAGCCGATCGCCATTAGATGTTGAGGGCTGCCCAGCAGCCCAATTGCGTTTTTGCAACAGCGCCCGGGAGAGATTTTACAAACAGACGGGTTGCGTTTGGCGGCGGGTCCGGTGACAACGCTGCATGCTCTCCATCACTGACATCTCGGTCCGGATCGCCGGACGGCTGTTGATCGATCACAGTTCGGTACAAATTGTGCCCGGAGCCCGCGTCGGATTTGTCGGCCGCAACGGCGTCGGCAAATCGACGCTGTTTCACGCCATCCGGGGCGACATCCCGACCGAGAGCGGCAGCATCGCGCTCCCGCCCCGCTGGCGTATCGGCAGTCTCGCGCAGGAAGCTCCCGACGGGCCCGAAAGCCTGATCAACGTCGTGCTGAAGGCCGATTTCGAGCGCGACGCGCTGCTGCGCGAGGCCGAGACGGCGCACGATCCGCACCGGATTGCCGAAATCCAGACCCGGCTGGTCGACATCGACGCCCATTCCGCGCCCGCCCGCGCCGCCGCGATCCTCTCCGGCCTCGGCTTCTCGACATCAGACCAGGCGCGGCCGTGCGCGGAATTTTCCGGCGGCTGGCGCATGCGCGTCGCGCTGGCGGCGACGCTGTTCTCCGCGCCCGACCTTCTGCTGCTGGACGAACCGACCAACTATCTCGATCTCGAAGGCACGTTGTGGCTCGAGAACCACCTCGCCAACTATCCGCGCACGGTAATCGTGATCAGCCACGACCGCGACCTGCTGGACACCTCGGTCGATCAGATCCTGCACCTCGATCGCGGCAAACTGACTCTCTACAAGGGCACCTATTCCTCGTTCGAGGAACAGCGCGCCGCGCGCGAATTGCTCGACGCCAAGCACGCCAAGCGGCAGGCCGATGAGCGCAAGCGCCTGCAGGATTTCGTCGACCGCTTCAAGGCCAAGGCATCGAAGGCACGGCAGGCGCAGTCGCGCGTGAAGATGCTGGAGCGGATGAAGCCGATCACCGCGCTGGTGACCCAGGATGTTCATGAGATCTCGTTCCCGGCGCCGGAGAAGCTGCTGTCGCCGCCGATCATCGCGGTCGACGACGTTTCGGTCGGCTACGAACCCGGCAAGCCGGTGCTCAATCGCGTGACGCTGCGCGTCGATACCGACGACCGCATCGCGCTGCTCGGGGCCAACGGCAACGGCAAGTCGACGCTGGTCAAGCTGCTGGCGGGCAAGCTCGCGCCGGTTGCCGGCAGGATCACGAGGGCCGACAAGCTGTCGGTCGGTTATTTCGCCCAGCACCAGGTCGACGAGCTCAATCTCGACGCCTCGCCCTATGATCACATCCGCAAGCTGATGCCGGAGGCGCCGGAGAGCAAGGTGCGCGGCCGCGTCGGCGCGATCGGTTTCTCCGGCAAGGCCGGCGACACGCTGGTGAGGAGCCTGTCGGGCGGCGAGAAGGCACGGCTGCTGCTGGGCCTCGCCACGTTCTACGGCCCGAACATGATCATCCTGGACGAGCCGACCAACCATCTCGATATCGACAGCCGTGCGGCGCTGGCGGAGGCGATCAACGAATTCCCCGGCGCGGTCATGATGGTCTCGCACGATCGTTATCTGATCGAGGCCTGCGCCGACCGCCTGTGGGTCGTGGCGAACCAGACCGTGACGGCCTATGACGGCGATCTCGACGAGTATCGACGCATGATCCTGTCGGCCAATGACGGCCGGCCGGCCTCGCGCGAGCGCGTCAAGGAGCCCGCCAAGCTGGAGCGCGCCCGCAACGAGAAGCGCGCTTCACCCAGGCAGCGGGTCGCGCAAGCCGAGGCCGAGATCGAGCGCATCAACGGCATCATCGCCAAGATCGATACCGCGCTCGCATTGCCGGATATTTTTACGCGCGACCCCAAGCAGGCCGCGCAACTGACCAAGGCGCGCGCCGGCGCCGAGAGCGCGCTACAGCGCGCCGAGGAAGACTGGCTGGAAGCCAGCGCCGAACTCGACGAAGCCGCGAACTAGATTTGACCCACCGGGCGGATCCACATATTCGGTGTCGTCCCTGCCTAGGGCGCGATTGCGCTCCGGAGCAGGGACCCATAACCACAGATGGTCATTGTTGCCCGATCGTCGAACGACGAGTCCCCTTAA
Source organism: Bradyrhizobium sp. UFLA01-814 (assembly GCF_046718885.1). NCBI lineage: Bacteria > Pseudomonadati > Pseudomonadota > Alphaproteobacteria > Hyphomicrobiales > Nitrobacteraceae > Bradyrhizobium > Bradyrhizobium sp. UFLA01-814. The sequence goes on from NZ_JAQOSR010000116.1 coordinate 18,249, forward strand.
CCACATCCGCCGCGGAGTATGGGTCCTGCTCCCGTGCGCAATTGCGCACTAGGCACGGACGACGTGTGGAGGGAGCCTGGGCTCTCATTCTTTTCGGTATCGTGCCCGCGCATGCAGGCATCGACCTGCCGCCGGCGAAAACGCTCTAGCCGTGCGAGGTCTTTTTCTTCTTCGGCTTCGCCTGCTTCGGCTCCGGCACAGGGTCCGCACCGCGCTCGACGGACGACAGGCGCCCTGAGGAGAAGGTGTAGATGCCGGCGCGCGCGCCACGCGACCAGGTCACGACCGCAACACGCTCGCCGCCCGGCCCATTGGACAGGTTCACACTGTCGGGAGCACCGATGCCGCGCACGACGTCGCATTCAGTGTGGCCGAGTGCAACGCTGCCGCCCGTTGGTTGCGGCGGCGGTGCACCGCCGGCCTGTGCGTTGGCATCGGCGGCGCCCGGCGGCGGTGCCATGCCTGGACAGCTGCCGTCGGCACTGACGAGATCGTCGTTCGTCACCGGCTTGTCCGGCGTCAGCGGCGGCGATTCGATCGAGATGTTGCGGATGAACACCCGCCCGGGACGCGAGAACCATTCCGCATCGCGCGAAAACAAGTCGGATCCGGCGCCCGAACAGCCGGCAAGTCCCGGCGCAAGCACCAGCAAGGCCAACAGAGACTTCCGACTGAATGTTCCGTCCTGCACGATCGACAAAGCTCCTACCCCTTCACCTAAGGGCTTGTCCGAACATCACTTTGCGGCATGACCGTGGCCCGCCCTAAGAAACGTCGAATTATCATTAATTAGTAGCTATCGCTATTGGCGCCGCTGCCAGCGTCCCCGCTCGTCGGTCTGCCAATAGGTGACCTCGAAGCCGCGCGCCTTGCAAGCAGTCCAGCTTTCCCGGGCCGAGGCCACCGCGTCAGGGTCGTCGCCATTGAACACGAGGACCACCCGCTCGTAGCTGTCGCAGTCGGCCGGCAGCGCCGCATTGTCGACCAGGAAGCGGACATTGGCCCGATTCGGGTTGCCCTCCTCGATCGACAGGATGATCGGCTGGTCCTGCGCGTCGGCAACGCGCGAGGTCGCGTGCGGCAGGAATGAATCGTCGCTGTAGGTCCACAGATGCGCGTCGAGCGTCTCGGCGCGCTCCTGCGACGTCGATTGCACGACCACGCGCCAGCCGCGCTCGAGCGACTTCTCAAGCAGCGGCGGCAGCACGCTCTCCAGCGGCATGTTCTGCAGGTGGTAGAACAGAACCTCGGTCATGCGCCGGCCGACACTCTATTTCCTGGCTTCATAATAGTCGGAGACCAGCCGCTCGAGCAGCCGGACGCCATAACCCGAACCCCAGCTCTGATTGATCTCGGTCTTCGGCGCGCCCATCGCGGTGCCGGCGATGTCGAGATGCGCCCACGGCGTGCCGTCGACGAAACGCTGCAGGAATTGCGCTGCCGTGATCGAGCCGCCGTTGCGCCCGCCGGTGTTCTTCATGTCGGCGAATTGCGAATCGATCTGCTTGTCGTATTCGGGACCGAGCGGCATGCGCCACACCTTCTCACCGGTCTCGAGGCCGACCTTGGCCAGGCGCTCGGCGAGCTCGTCGTTGTTGGAGAACATGCCGGCGTGATCGGTGCCGAGCGCGACCATGATCGCGCCGGTCAGCGTGGCCAGATCGACCATGAATTTCGGCTTGAACTTCTTGGCAACGTACCAGAGCACGTCGGCGAGCACGAGGCGTCCCTCGGCGTCGGTGTTGATGATTTCGATGGTCTGGCCGGACATCGAGGTGACGATGTCGCCCGGACGCTGCGCATTGCCGTCGGGCATGTTCTCGACAAGGCCGATGGCGCCGACCACATTGACGCGGGCCTTGCGCGCCGCGAGCGCGTGCATCAGGCCGACCACGCAGGCCGCACCGCCCATGTCACCCTTCATATCCTCCATGCCGCCGGCCGACTTGATGGAGATGCCGCCGGTGTCGAAGCAGACGCCCTTGCCGACGAACGCGACCGGCGCCTCGCTCTTTTTGCCGCCGTTCCAGCGCATGATCACGGTGCGGCCGGGCCGCGCCGATCCCTGCGCGACGCCGAGCAGCGCGCCCATGCCGAGCTTGGTCATCGCCTTGACGTCGAGCACCTCGACACTGGCGCCGAGCTTGCGAAGCTGGCTGGCGCGGCGTGCGAATTCCTCGGGATACAGCACGTTCGGCGGCTCGTTGACGAGCTCACGCGCCAAATTCACACCGTCGACGACGGAGGCTTCGGGCGCATAGGCCTTCCTGGCGGCGGCAACATCGTCGACGGCGATCGAGACGTCGGCCCGCAGGGCGCCGTCCTCGCCGTCCTTCTTCTTGGTCTTGTAGCGGTCGAACTTGTAGGCGCGCAGACGGATGCCGGTGGCGATCGCGGCGGCCTGGCCGGCGGCCATCGCGGCATCGGGCAGTTCCGCGATCACGGTCATCGAACCGCTGCCGGCATTGAGCTTGCCGGCCACCGCGCCGCCAAACTTGAGAAAATCCTTCTCCTTGAGGTCGGCCGCCTTGCCGGTGCCGATCACGATCAGCCGCTCGACCTTGATTCCCTCCGGCGCCAGGATGTCGAGGATCGCCCCGCTCTTGCCCTTGAACTGGTTGGCGGCCGCGGCCCGCTTGACCGTCTCGGCGGCGGCTCCCAGCGCCTTCCGGGTGGCGGCTCCCAGCTTCAATTGCTCGTCGCAAAAGGCGACCAGAATACCGCGAGCGGACGCGGAGAATGGGACAAAGCCGACCTTGACGGCGTCGGACATAGGAAAATCCTCCAGAACTCAGGGTGTTGCTCGGACCTGAGGCGGTCCTTCCGGCACGCGGGGGTGAGCATTGCGATGGCGGTCCGGAACCAGCCCGGACCGGGCTTGTCACGCACTATGACCTGTCGGCTGCGTCGCTGCCAAGCGCCGGAGTGGCCGGAAGGCCACAAAAGCGATTAATTAACCATAAATTAAGCGTGCCTTGGCCCGGCCATTTTGTTGACGGATCAAAGGGATGGTAGTGAGAGAGTGACTAGAGAGTGAGCCGGACGGGTCCGCGGCTCGACCATAGGGGAACCCGGGTTGACGGGGATGGTCGAAAGCCGTGCGTCTGGTTGCGTGCAGGGGGCCTTGGGGGTCGTGCGGTAGCGATGGGGTCGATCGACAAGTACATCTTTAAAACGACGCTGGCGTCGTTTGCGCTTGTCCTGGTCAGCCTCACCGGCGTGATCTGGATTACGCAGGCGCTGCGCGGCATCGACCTGATGACGAGCCAGGGTCAGACCATCCTCACCTTCCTTGGCATCACCGGTCTCGTGATTCCCGCCCTGGTGCTGATCATCGCCCCGATCGCGCTGATGATCGCGATCTCCCATACGCTGAACAAGCTCGCGACCGATTCCGAAATCATCGTCATGAACGCGGCGGGCTTCTCGCCGATCCGGCTGTTCCGGCCGTTCTTCCTTGCCACCTGCGTGGTCGCGGCGCTGGTCGCCTTCATCGGCGCCTATCTCGCCCCCGACGGCATGCGCCGAATCAAGCAGTGGGACGCCGAGATCACCGCCGACGTGCTGACCAACATCCTGCAGCCCGGCCGCTTCGCCCAGCTCGACCAGAACCTGACGATTCGCATCCGCGAGCGTCTGCCCGGCGGCGTGCTCGGCGGCGTCTTCGTCGACGATCGCCGCGATCCGCAGGAGCGCGTCACCATCATCGCCGACCACGGCACCGTGCAGAAGACCGATCGAGGTTCGTACCTCGTGCTCTATGACGGCAATCTCCAACGGTTCGAGGTTGGCAAGCGCGATCCGGCGCTTGTCGCGTTCGCCCGCTACGCCTTCGACATGTCGAAATTCTCGCAGGGCCGCGACGTCACGCTTGGGATTCGCGAGCGCTATCTCTGGGAGCTGATGTGGCCGGACGAGGAAGACAAGACCTATCAGCAGCTGTCGGGCCAGTTCTTCGCCGAGCTGCATGATCGCTTCATGGCGCCGATCTATCCGTTTGCGTTCGCAGCCCTCACCTTCGCTTTCCTCGGCGCACCGCGCACCACGCGCCAAAGCCGCAATTTCTCGATCGGCGGCTCGGTATTCGCGGTGTTCGGCCTGCGCATGGTCGGGTTCGCCTGCTCCGTCATGGCGGTGAAGACGCCGCTCGCGGCGCTGGTGCAGTATCTGATGCTGTTCGGCGGCATCGGCATCGGCATCTGGATGATCGTCGGCGGCGTGGTCGTCGAACCGCCGCCGCGGCTGATGGAAGCGATCAACAGGAACAACGAGCGCATTGCGCGCCTCTTCCGGAGGCCGGCAACCGCATGAGCATGGTCACAAACACGCTCGGGCGTTATTTCGCCGGCCGCTTCGTGGTCGCGGCAGTGGGCGTGTTCGCGGGCATCTTCGTGCTGCTCGTGCTGGTCGACTACATCGAAATGGTGCGCAAGACGTCGGGCCTCGTCTCGGCCTCCGCGATCACGGTCGCGGAGACTTCGCTATTCCGGGTGCCTCAGCTGCTCGAGAAGCTGATGCCGTTCTGCGTGCTGATCGGCGCGATGACCTGCTACCTCGCTTTGTCGCGGCGGCTGGAGCTCGTCGTGGCACGCGCCGCCGGCGTCTCGGCCTGGCAATTCATCTCACCGGCGCTGGCCAGCGCGATCATGCTCGGCATCTTCGCGACCACCGCCTACAATCCGGTATCGGCCAATCTGCGCGAGCTCTCCAAACGCATGGAAGCCGAACTGTTCGGCTCGGCGCCCGGCGGCGGCATTCAGGACGCGTCCGGCTTCTGGCTGAACCAGATCAACGACGAGGGTCAGGCGATCATCAATGCGGCCCGCAGCGAGCAGCAGGGCGTGCGGCTGACGGGTCTCACCGTGTTCCGATTCGACACGGCGCTCCAGTTCAAGGAGCGAATCGAAGCGCGCGAAGCGGCGCTCGAAGACGGCCGTTGGGTGTTCAAGGGCGTGCGCCGATTCACCCTCGATAAGCCTCCGGTGGATCAGGACACCTTCTACCTGACCACCACCCTTACCCCGGCACAGGTGCGCAACAGTTTCTCCACCCCGGAAACTGTGTCCTTTTGGCAACTGCCGAACTACATCCGTTCGTCGGAGAGCTCAGGGTTCGCGACGGCTGGCTATCGCTTGCAGTATCACAAGCTCATCGCACAGCCGTTTTTGCTGGCTGCGATGGTGATGTTGGCGGCTTCTGTGAGCCTCCGCTTCTTTCGGATGGGCGGCGTGCAGAAGATGGTTTTGAGTGGCGTGGGCGCAGGCTTTCTGCTCTACGTGCTGTCGAAAGTAACTGAAGATTTGAGCAAGGCTGAGTTGATGCATCCCATCGCTGCGGCGTGGTTGCCCGTCGTTGTGGGCAGCCTCACCGGTTTCTTAGCCTTGCTGTACCAGGAGGACGGGTAGTGGCTATCGTCGCCGCCCGCCAGTTGAGGTCGCCTGCTCTCGGGCGGCGCAGTGCCCTGCGCCGTCAACGGAGCCGCATGGCCGCGTTTGGCGTTTCGATCTCAGCTCTGCTCGCCGCGTTCGTCGTGGTCAGCGCGCTCGATGTTGTCGCGTCGACGCCGGCTGCCGCGCAAGCCTTCACCTACAATCCGCGTCCGCCGAAGCCGCCCCGCCCGCCGGCCAAGAATGACGGGCAGATGCTCGTTCAAGCGACCGAGGTCGATTACGACTACAACAACCAGCGCATCTCGGCTGTCGGCAACGTCCAGATGTTCTACAACGGCACCAGCGTCGAGGCCGACAAGGTCATCTACGACCAGAAGACCAAGCGTCTTCATGCCGAAGGCAACATCCGCATGACCGATGCGGAAGGCAAGATCACCTACGCCAACATCATGGATCTCAGCGACGACTACCGCGACGGTTTCGTCGATTCGCTGCGCGTCGACACTGAAGACCAGACCCGCATGGCGGCGACCCGCGCCGATCGGTCCAGCGGCAATTACACGGTGTTCGACAACGGCGTTTATACCGCCTGCGCTCCCTGTAAGGATGATCCGAAGAAGCCGCCGCTCTGGCAGGTCAAGGGCGCGCGCATCATCCATAACCAGACCGAGAAGATGCTCTATTTCGAGAACGCCCAGCTCGAATTCTTCGGCGTTCCGATGGCCTATCTGCCCTACTTCTCGACGCCCGATCCGACCGTGAAGCGCAAGAGCGGCTTCCTGATGCCGGGCTTCACCACGTATTCGGCGTTCGGCGTCGGCGTCGAAATCCCCTATTACTTCGCGCTCGCGCCGGACTTCGACGCGACCTTCAATCCGCGCATCACGTCGAAGCAGGGCGTGCTCTTCCAGGGCGAATTCCGTCAGCGTCTGTCGAACGGCGCCTATCAGATCCGGCTCTACGGCATCGACCAGCTCGATCAGGACGCCTTCAAGGGCCAGCCCGGTGACCGCCAGTTCCGCGGCGGTATCGAGACCAAGGGTCAGTTCGCGCTGAACGACAAATGGACCTGGGGCTGGGACGGCGTGCTGCTGTCCGACTACTACTTCATGTCCGATTACCGGCTGGCCCAGTACAAGGACCCGTTCGGATCGTTCCTGTCGCTGCCGACCGAGGCGATCTCGCAGCTCTATCTGACCGGCGTCGGCAACCGCAGCTTCTTCGACGCGCGCGCGATCTATTATCTCAGCTACTCCGGCAACCAGAACCAGGTTCCGGTGGTCGCGCCTGTCATCGACTACAACAACGTGATCAACAGCCCGATCCTCGGTGGCGAGTTCAGCTACAAGGTGAACTTCACCAACCTGACCCGCGAAACCGCGGTGTTCGACCCGATCACGGCACAGGCCGCCAACCCCCTTAACCCGTTGTGCACGACCACGTCCGCTGATCCGATGGCGCGGACGCCGTCGCAGTGCCTGCTGCGCGGCATGCCGGGCACCTACACAAGGCTGACCGCCGAGGCGCAGTGGCGCAAATCCTATACCGACCCGCTCGGCCAGATCTGGACGCCGTTCGTCGGCGTCCGCGCCGATGCCATCAACGCCGACATCTCGAACCAGCCGGGCGTTTCCAACTTCCTGCCGGTCGGCGACACCCAGACGGTCCGCCTGATGCCGACCGTCGGCTTCGAATACCGCTACCCCTTCATCAACGTGCAGCCGTGGGGCACGACGACCATCGAGCCGATTGCGCAGGTCATCATCCGGCCAAACGAGCCCGACGCCGGCAAGCTTCCGAACGAGGACGCGCAGAGCCTGGTGTTCGATACCTCGAACCTGTTCGCGGTCGACAAGTTCTCCGGCTACGACCGCGTCGAGGGCGGCAGTCGCGCCAATGTCGGCGTGCAGGCCACCACGCAGTTCGATCGCGGCGGCAGCGTCAAGGCGATGTTCGGACAGTCCTACCAGATGTTCGGATTGAACTCGTTCGCGGTCGCGGACGTCACCAACACCGGCGTCGACTCCGGCCTGCAGAATCCGCGCTCGGACTATGTCGCCAGCCTCGCCTACTCGCCCAACCGCACCTACACGTTCAGCGTCCGCTCGCGGATGGACGAGGCGACCTGGAACATCAACCGGTTCGAGGCCCAGGCCAGCGCGAACTTCGACCGCTGGTCGGTCAGCCTGATGTACGGCGACTATGCCGCGCAGCCGGAACTTGGCTATTTGACGCGCCGCGAAGGCATCCTCGCCAGCGGATCAATCAAGGTGGCGGCGAACTGGGTGGTTCAGGGCGCGGCGCGCTGGGACCTTGAAGCGAACAAAATCAACCAGTACGCGTTCGGCGCGGGCTATGTGGACGACTGCTTCGTGCTGGCCGCCAACTATGTCACGTCCTATACCTATCAGGCGGGCTCGACGCCGCCCGTCCTCAGTCACGCGTTCATGTTCCAGATCGGGCTGCGGACGATCGCCCAAACCTCCACGACCAGCAGTTCGGCTGGCATGCAGTAGCGAGCGAGCGGTCTGGCGGGGGGGGGGCATGGATTGCCTGCAGGCCTGTGGCTCCGGCTTGAATTGGTTTAAACGGCTGACATGACGATAATGACGACCGCTAGCCTGCCAACGCGCCGCTATCAGCTAGTGTTGAGTTTCCTGCTGGCTCTTTTCCTCCTGCTTGGAGGCGGTGCGCGACTGCATGCCCAGACCATCGCCGTGATGGTCAATGGCGAGCCCATCACCAATTACGACATCGAGCAGCGCGCCAAGCTGAACGCGCTGACCGGCGGCAAGACCCCCGATCGGAAGACCGTCCTCGACGAACTGATCGACGAGAAGCTGAAGATCAAGGAAGCCAAGAAATTCGGCGTCGATCCCTCCGCCGGCGATATCGACCAGTCCTTCGGCGGCATGGCGCAGCGGATGCGGCTTTCCGGCGACCAGCTCACCAAGGTGCTCGAGGGCAAGGGCATCCGCCCGGACACGCTGAAGCAGCGCATCAGGGCCGACATGGTCTGGACCAGCCTGGTCCGCGGCCGCTTCAAGGAAAGCCTGCAGGTTGGCGAAAAGGACGTCGCCAACGCAGTCAAGGAGACCGGAGGGACGGCTGAGGCCGAGGCATTCGAATACAGGATGCAGCCGGTCGTTCTGATCGTGCCCCGCGGCGCGCCGCAGTCGGAGTTCGAGGGGCGCCGCAAGGAAGCGGACAGCCTGCGCGAGCGCGTCACCAGCTGCGAGGAAGCCAACACCTCCTTCAAGTCGATGCGCAACGCCGCGATCCGCGAGATCGTCGTGAAGACCTCGGCCGACCTGCCGCAGTCGCTGCGCGACATCCTGGACAAGACCCCGGTCGGCCACCTCACCCCTCCAGAGGTCACCAAGCAGGGCATCGAAATGGTCGCCCTCTGCGGCCGGAAGGCAACCACCGTCGACACGCCGAAGAAGCGTGAGATGCGCGACAAGATGTACGTGCAGAAGTACGAGGCGAAGTCGAAGGCCTATCTGCAGGAAGTCCGGAAAGCCGCGATGATCGAATATCCAGGCGGGCGATGATCGACTATCGTTGACGCATGGCTCAACCTCTCGCACTGACATCCGGCGAGCCCGCAGGCATCGGCCCCGATATCACGCTCGCCGCATGGCTGCGACGCCGCGAACTCGATCTCCCGCCGTTCTATCTGCTCGGCGACCGTGCCGCGCTTGCCGAACGCGCCAAGACGCTCGGGCTTGCCGTCGAATTGGCCGAGGTCAGCGCCGAGGAGGCATCCGCGACGTTCGCACGCGCCCTCCCCGTGGTTGCGACCGGCAAGGCGGCGAAGGCGCTACCGGGCCAACCCGACGGCACGAGTGCGGATGCGGCGCTGGCGTCGATCCGGCAGGCCGTCACCGATGTCGCCGCCGGCAAGGCCAGCGCCGTCGTCACCAATCCGATCGCCAAGAACGTGCTGTACCGCGCCGGCTTCCGGCATCCCGGCCACACAGAGTTCTTGGCCGAGCTTGCCGCAAGCGGCGGGCGCGCGCCGCAGCCGGTGATGATGCTGTGGTCGCCGGCCCTCGCCGTCGTCCCGGTGACGATCCATGTGTCGGTCCGCGAGGCGCTGGCGCAATTGACGACCGACCTGATCGTGTCGACCGCGCGGATCGTGATCGCGGACATGAAGGCGCGGTTCGGCCTCGCGGCGCCGCGACTCGCCATTGCCGGCCTCAATCCGCATGCCGGCGAAGACGGCACGCTCGGTATGGAAGACGTCGAGATCGTCGCGCCCGCGGTCGAGATCCTGCGCCGCGATGGCATTGCCGTCCGGGGCCCGCTGCCGGCCGACACCATGTTCCACGCAGCCGCGCGCAAGACCTATGACTGTGCGATCTGCATGTATCACGACCAGGCGCTGATCCCGATCAAGACCGTCGCGTTCGAGGACGCCGTCAACGTCACGCTGGGACTGCCGTTCATCCGGACGTCGCCCGATCACGGCACGGCGTTCGACATCGCCGGCACCGGCAAGGCCAATCCGTCGAGCCTGATCGCCGCCCTGCGGCTCGCCGCGCGCATGGCCGCGGCATCAAGCTAAGTGAGCACGATCGACGATCTGCCGCCGCTGCGCGACATCATTCGCGAGCATTCGCTGTCGGCGCGCAAATCGCTGGGACAGAATTTTCTGCTCGATCTCAACCTCACCGCGCGCATTGCCCGCGCCGCGGGCCCGCTGGAAGACTCCACCGTGATCGAAGTCGGCCCCGGTCCCGGCGGCTTGACGCGCGCGCTGCTTGCGCTGGGCGCAAAGCGCGTGATCGCCATCGAGCGCGACGAGCGGGCGCTGGCCGCGCTCGACTACATCGCCAAGCGCTATCCCGGCCGCATCGAGATCGTGCATGACGACGCACAGCACTTTGACCCGCGTCCCTTGCTCGATGGCGCCAAGGCCAAGGTCATCGCCAACCTGCCCTACAACATCGCGACCCAGCTGCTGGTCGACTGGCTGTCGATCGAGCCGTGGCCGCCCTGGTACGATATGATGGTCCTGATGTTCCAGCGCGAGGTCGCCGAGCGCATCGTCGCCCATGAGGACGAGGAGGCGTATGGCCGGCTCGCGGTGCTCGCCAACTGGCGCGCCGAGACCAAGATCCTGTTCGACATCTCGCCCGCGGCCTTCGTGCCGCAACCGAAGGTCACGTCCTCGGTGGTACGATTGATACCGCGCGCCGCGCCCGAGCCGTGTGACCGCCGCATGCTCGAGCAGGTCGCGGCCGCCGCCTTCGGCCAGCGCCGCAAGATGCTGCGCCAGAGCCTGAAATCGCTGTCGGTCGATCCGGCGCGGCTTGCTGCCGCAGCCGGTATCGACGCGACACGGCGCGCCGAGACCATTCCGGTCGCGGGCTTTGTTGCCATGGCCCGGGAATTGGCCGATATACGGGCCACAAAATAGAACAACAGGAGAAAACGTAATGGCGCGTATGGTTCGCCAATCCCTCGTCAAATTCGATGCACCGTTGTGCGAAACCATCGTCGACACGCCGAAGCCCCAGGGACGCGAAGTGCTGGTGCGCATCGAGCGCTGCGGCCTGTGCCATTCCGATCTCCACATCCAGGACGGCTACGCCGATCTCGGCGGCGGCAAGAGGCTCGATACCACCCGCGGCATGACCCTGCCCTTCACGCTCGGCCATGAGATCGCGGGCGTGGTCGACGAGGTCGGCCCCGATGCGCCGAAGGATCTGATCGGGACGAAGAAGGCCGTCTTCCCGTGGATCGGCTGCGGCCAGTGCCGCGACTGCCTCGCCGGCGACGAGAATCTCTGCGTCAAGCAGCGCTTCCTCGGCGTCTCGATCGACGGCGGCTTCGCCACCCACGTGCTGGTGCCCGACGCAAAATACCTGCTCGATTACGATCCGCTGCCGGTCAACCAGGCCGCCACCCTGATGTGCTCCGGCGTCACCGCCTATGGCGCGCTGAAGCGCCTGGTCGATCGTCCGCGCCAGCGCAATTTGCTGCTGATCGGCCTCGGCGGCGTCGGCATGATGGGCCTGACATTC
>NZ_JAQOSR010000117.1:0-29599 GCF_046718885.1 Bradyrhizobium sp. UFLA01-814
CTGCTCACGGTCCTCAATGCCATGATGCGAGACCGAAAGCCGTACCTACAGACCAAACCGACATAACAGTTGCCGGCTTTCGCCGGGACGACATTTGTGTTTTGGGCGCGCGCACGGTGCACACGCCGCAGTCTCGCCTGACGGAATATTTCCGCGCTTGCCAAGGTCGCGCCGTCGGTTCAGAAAAACGCTCGAGCGAAGAAACGCCAGCGGAGAGCGATTTGACCATCAAGGGCAAGGCCTACATTGCCGGGATCTACGAACATCCCACCCGGCACGCACCCGATAAATCAACAGCACAGCTTCATGCCGAGGTCGCCAAGGGCGCGATCGAGGATGCTGGGCTCACCAAGGACGATATCGACGGCTATTTCTGCGCCGGCGATGCGCCGGGCGGGCTGTGGCCGATGGTCGATTATCTCGGCCTCAACACCAGGAAGCTGCGTCACGTCGACTCCACCGAGACCGGTGGCTGTTCCTATCTGATCCATCTCGGCCACGCCGCCGAGGCGATCGCCGCCGGCAAATGCTCGGTCGCGCTGGTCACGCTGGCGGGCAAACCGCGCACCGGCCCGATGCCGCCGCGCGCCTCGGGCGCTGAGGCCGATTTCGAATCCGCCTACGGGGCTACCACGCACAATGCCTATGGCATGTGTGCCATGCGCCATATGCACGACTACGGCACCACCTCCGAACAACTCGCCTGGATCAAGGTCGCGGCCTCGCATCACGCGCAATACAATCCGCATGCGATGCTGAAGGAGGTCGTCACCGTCGAGGACGTGCTGAACTCGCCGATGATCTCCGATCCGCTGCACCGCATGGATTGCTGCGTCGTCACCGACGGCGGCGGCGCGATGATCGTCACGACGCCCGAGATCGCCAAGAGCCTGAAGAAGCCGCTGGTGCGCCTGATCGGCCATGGCGAGGCGATGAAGGGCCCGCGCGGCGGCAAGGATCTCGACCTGACTTATTCCGCCGGCGTGTGGTCCGGTCCGCGTGCCTTCGAGGAGGCGGGCGTGACGCCGAAGGACATCAAATACGCCTCGATCTATGACAGCTTCACCATCACGGTGCTGATGCAGCTCGAGGATCTCGGCTTCTGCAAGAAGGGCGAGGGCGGCAAGTTCGTCGCCGACGGCAATCTGATCTCGGGCGTCGGCAAGCTGCCGTTCAACACCGATGGCGGCGGCCTGTGCAGCAACCATCCCGTCAATCGCGGCGGCATGACGAAAATCCTCGAGGCTGTGCGCCAGTTGCGCGGCGAAGCGCATCCGAAGGTGCAGGTGAAGAACTGCGACCTCGCGATCGCCCACGGCACCGGCGGTCTGCTCGGCGTTCGCCACGCCGCCTCAACCTGCATTCTGGAGCGTGCGTGATGTCTGAAGCGAAGAAGTACAATGCCCCGGTGACCAACCCGGAGACCGCGCCGTTCTGGGAAGCGGCGAAGGCGGGCAAGTTCATGATCAAGCGCTGCAACACCTGCGGCGAGGCGCATTACTTCCCGCGCGCGATCTGCCCGTTCTGCTTCTCGGACAAGACAGTGTGGGAAGAGTCGAGCGGCGAGGCCACGGTCTACACCTACAGCCTTATGCGGAAGTCGCCGACCGGTCCCTATGCGATCGCCTATGTGACGCTGAAGGAAGGTCCGTCGCTGCAGACCAACATCGTCGATTGCGATCTTGAGAAGGTGAAGATCGGCCAGAAGGTCAAGGTGGTGTGGAAGCCGACCGACGGCGCCCCGCTGCCGTTCTTCACGCCGGCCTAACCTCAAAAGTACCTTCCCCCCTTGCGGGGGAAGGTGGCAGCGCAGCTGCCGGAAGAGGGGTTCTCTCCGCGAGAGATGCGTTTGAGGAGCCAACCCCTCTCCCAGACGAGTTTGCGTTTGATGCCGGTGCGGCCCTCTCTCGCAAGGGGAGAGGGCGCAATAATGCGCAACGGCGAAGAAAGAACAGTTCGGGGAGAAAACAACAATGCCGATCGTGTACGAACAGCTGATGGCCCTGAAGAATCTCGGCCAGAAATACAGCTACACTGACCGCGACGTGATGCTCTATGCCTATGGCATCGGCTTGGGGGCCGATCCGATGGACGAGAACGAGCTCGCCTTCGTCAATGAGGGCGTGCTGACGCCGCGTCCGCTCAAGGTGGTGCCGACGTTTGCGTCGGTCGCGGCGTGGGGCGCCGGTCCCGGCGAGATGAACCTCAACCGCGTCATGGTGGTCGACGGCGAGCGCGACATCACCTTCCACAAGCCGTTCGCGATCGCGGCCCACATCACGGCCGACTCGACTGTGCTCGACGTGTTCGACAAGGGCAAGGACAAGGGCGCGGTGATCCGCCACCAGACCGTGCTGAAAGACGAGAAGGGCGAGAAGCTCGCCACGCTGGTCGCCTCGCGCTTCGCCCGCGGCGATGGCGGCTTCGGCGGCCCGTCCGACGGCCAGCCCGAGCCGCACAAGGTGCCGGAGCGCGCGCCGGACAAGATCGTCGACATCACGACGCGGCCCGACCAGGCGCTGGTCTATCGGCTCTGCGGCGACCGCAACCCGCTGCACTCCGATCCGGAGTTCGCCAAGAAGGCCGGCTTCCCGCGGCCGATCCTGCACGGCATGTGCACCTACGGCATCACCTGCCGCGGCGTGCTGCAGACCTACGCCGACTTCGATCCGTCAGCCTTCAAGCAGCACGTTGCGCGGTTCTCCTCGCCGGTGTTCCCCGGTGAGACCGTGACCATGGAGCTGTGGAAGGACGGCAATGTGGTGTCGTTCGAGGCCAAGGTGAAGTCGCGCGGCGTCACCGTGATCAAGAGCGGCAAGACGGTGCTGGCGTAGCTTTCCGTCATTCCGGGATGGTCCGAAGGACCAGACCCGGAATCTCGAGATTCTCGGTGCGCAATTGCGCACCTGAGGGTTCGCGCTGCGCGCGCCCCGGAATGACGGCAATCAATAACAACACGGAGAAACAACCATGGGATTACTCGACGGCAAGGTGGCGCTGATCACGGGCGCCGGCGGCGGACTTGGTGAAGCCTATGCGAAGCTGTTTGCGCGCGAGGGCGCGGCCGTGGTGGTCAACGATCTCGGCGGCCCGCGCGACGGCTCGGGCTCCGACAAGTCGATGGCCGACAAGGTGGTCGACGCGATCAAGGCCGAGGGCGGCCGTGCGGTCGCCAACGGCGCCGACATCTCGACCTTGGCCGGCGGCCAGTCGGTGTTCGACGACGCCATCAAGCATTTCGGCCGCGCCGACATCCTAGTCAACAACGCCGGCATCCTGCTCGACGAGACCTTCCACAAGGCCAAGGAAGCGAACTGGGACAGGGTGATGAAGGTGCATTTAAAGGGCACCTTCTGCTGCACCCAGCCGGTGTTCAAATGGATGCGCGACAATGGCGGCGGCGTCATCGTCAACACGTCCTCGACCTCGGGCCTGATCGGCAATTTCGGCCAGACCAATTACGGCGCCGCCAAGGGCGGCATCTGGGGCCTGTCCAACGTGCTGGCGATCGAGGGCCGCAAGTACAACATCCGGATCTGGACCTTGGCGCCGGGCGCGCTGACCCGCATGACCGCGGATCTGCCCCGCTACAAGGAGAACCCGGGTGCGGCGCTCGGCCCGGACGGCATCGCACCGGCCGTGCTCTACATGGTCAGCGATCTGTCGGGCGACCAGACCGGCAAGGTCCTCGGCGTCTCGGGCCCGCGCGGGGTCCGGGAGATGAGGATGATGGAAATGGAGGGCTGGAAGCCGCCATTTACCGGCTGGAAGGCCGAGGACATCGTCGCCCACGCCAAGGATATCTTCTTCTCCGAGGAGCAGATCAAGATGGGCGCGCGGCGGTTTTAGATGATAAACGTCGTTCCGGGGCGTCCGAAGGACGAACCCTCAGGTGCGCAGTTGCGCACCGAGAACCTCGAGATTCCGGGTTCACGCTTCGCGTGCCCCGGAATGACGATCAAAAATTGAGGCATCCATGAAACTCACCGCCCAGGCCGCAGGAACCTTTGCGATCGCGCCGACCCCGTTCCACGATGACGGCCGCATCGATGAGGCATCGATCGACCGGCTGACCGATTTCTACACCGATGTCGGCTGCGACGGCGTCACCGTGCTCGGCATCCTGGGCGAGGCGCCGAAGCTCGATGCCGCGGAGGCGGAGCAGGTCGCGCTGCGCTTCGTCAAGCGCGCCAAGAAGCTGCAGGTGATCGTCGGCGTCTCGGCGCCCGGCTTTGCCACGATGCGCTCGCTGGCGAAGAAGTCGATGGACGCGGGCGCCGCCGGCGTCATGATCGCGCCGCCGCCGCACCTGCGCACCGACGACCAGATCATCGGCTACTTCAAGCAGGCGCAGGAAGCGATCGGCGACGATATTCCCTGGGTGCTGCAGGACTATCCGCTGACGCTCACCGTCGTGTTCACGCCCGCGGTGATCCGCAAGATCGTGATGGATTCGCCGTCATGCGTGATGCTCAAGCACGAGGACTGGCCGGGCCTGGAGAAGATCTCGACCTTGCGCAACTTCCAGAAGGACGGCTCGCTGCGGCCGCTGTCGATCCTGGTCGGCAATGGCGGCCTGTTCCTCGACTTCGAGATGGAGCGCGGCGCCGACGGCGCGATGACGGGCTATGCCTTCCCCGAACTGCTGATCGACGTCGTCAACCTGTCCAAGGCCGGCAAGCGCGATGCGGCGCATGATCTGTTCGACGCGCATCTGCCGCTGATCCGCTACGAACAGCAGCCCGGCGTCGGCCTCACCGTGCGCAAATACGTGCTGCAGAAGCGCGGCATCATCTCCTCCAGCGCGCAGCGCAAGCCGGGTGCTGTCATCACGCCGCAGGCTAGGACGGAGGTCGACTATCTACTTTCCCGCGTGGCGCGCGTCGACCGCCGCGCCAATCTGCAACCGCAATCCAGTGCAGCAGGCTAATCATGACCGAGATTGTTGCCCCCCGCCTAGCCTCGACCGTGCTGCTGCTGCGCGACGGCGCGGCGTCACGTGAAATCGAAGTCTTCATGATGGTTCGCCATCACCAGATCGAGTTCAACTCGGGTGCGCTGGTGTTTCCCGGCGGCAGCGTCGACAAGAACGACAAGGAGATCGCCGCCGATTCCGCGCTCTATTCCGGCGGAGAAGGGCTCGACGGCGACGCGCTTGGCTTCCGGATCGCGGCGATCCGCGAGACCTTCGAGGAGAGCGGCATCCTGCTGGCGCGGCCGGTAGGCTCGAAGGACCTGGTCGATGCGAAGCGGGCGAACGAGATCGCGACCGCGCATCGCGCGGCGTTGAACGAAGGCAAGATCAGCTTCCTCAAGGTGCTGACCGACAACGGCATGGTGCTCGCGCTCGACGAGCTCGTGCCCTATGCGCACTGGATCACGCCGGAGGGCATGCCGAAACGCTTCGACACCTGGTTCTTCCTCGCCGCCGCGCCGCCCGAGCAGCTCGGCGCCCATGACGGCAAGGAATCGACCGACTCGATCTGGGTGTCGACCCGCGAGGCGCTGCAGGGCGGCGAGACCGGCCGCTTCAAGCTGCCGTTCCCGACCACGCGCAACCTCATCCGGCTCGGCAAGCAGCCGAATGTCGGTGCCGCGCTTGCCGACAGCAAGGGCAAGCCGATCGTCGCCGTGATGCCCGTGATGACCAAGACCGCCACCGGCCGCCAGCTCCGCATCCCCAAGGAAGCGGGCTACGACGGCGAGGTGTTCGACGTCGGGGCGCTGGGGTAGGGGCGTCGTCCCGAGCGATGGCGTGTGCGTGACTCACAGGCGGCGCAACACGCTCGGCGTCGTCCCGGCCTAGTGCGCAATTGCGCACGGGAGCCGGGACCCATAACCACCGATCTTCATTGTTGCGCGACGCTGGGGCCGCACCTTCTTCCAACAACACAACCCTGTGGTAATGGGTCCCGGCTTTCGCCGGGACGACGATGGGAAAGAGGGGCGCTCTCTTCACACTTCGGCTCATATCGAAATATCATCACCTCCCACGGATCTAGTTTCCGTCTCCAGCATCGAGACGGAATCTGCAGAATGACGACCACGATCCCCCGCCAGCCCAACATGGGCTTCGAGCTCGCTTTGCTGCTCGCGCTCGCCACCCTGTGGGGCGGCTCCTATACTTTCATCAAGCTCGGCGTCGAAACCATCCCGCCGATCACGCTGATCGCGGCGCGCACCGCGATCGCGGCGCTCTTGCTGCTCGTCATCATGCGGATGCGCGGTGTGACGATGCCGAACGATCGCGCCACCTGGCGCCGCTTCATCTTCCAGGCCTGCCTCAACAGCGTGATCCCGTGGACGCTGATCGCCTGGGGTGAACGCTTCGTCGATGCCGGGCTCGCCACCATCCTCAATTCGGCGTCGCCGATCTTCACCTTCCTGTTCACCGCCGCGATCACCCGCCACGAGGCCGCGACCCCGCGCAAGCTGTTCGGGGTGATATCAGGCATGGCCGGCATCTGCCTGATCGTCGGCGTCGATGCGTTCCGCGATCTCGGGCAGGGGATCGTGGCCGAGGTCGCGATCGTCGCCGCCACCATCTGCTACGCCTGTGCCGCGATCTTCAGCCGCGGCTTCAAGGGGCTCGATCCGATGGCGCCGGCGGCGGGTTCGCTGATCGCGGGCGCCGCGATCCTCGTTCCGCTCAGCCTTGTCGTCGAGCGGCCCTGGACGCTGTCGCCGTCGACGACGTCGCTCGCCGCATTGCTGGCGCTTGCGGTGTTCTCGACCGCGATCGCATTCGTGATCTACTTCCGCCTGATCCAGACCCTCGGCTCGGTCGGCACCACCGCGCAGGCTTACTTGCGGGTGCCGATCGGGGTGGCGCTCAGCGTCATGGTGCTGGGCGAACGGCTGAGCCCGACGGCGTGGATCGGGCTCGCCTGCGTCGTGATCGGCGTCGCCGCGATGACGATTCCTGCGCGAAGGATCGCGGCGGCCTGACGTCATCGCCGCGATGACGATTCCTGCGCGCAAGATCGCCACCGCCTGAAGTTTCGCCCGCTGAAACCGGCGCCTTGCTGCCGTCAGGCAATCCCTGCATGCTGCCCGCAACGAGATCACAGGGCGGGAAACGGGACGATGTTGCGGCGGATCAGCCTCATTGCCGGTGCGTGCATGGCGTTGCTGGCGATGGCAGGCACGGTGCGCGCGCAGGAGTTCCCGAGCCGGCCGATCCGCATCGTCATTCCCTACGCGCCGGGCAGCGTCGCCGACGTGTTCGCGCGCATCATGGCGCAGGACATGCAGGAGCAGTGGAAGGGGACGATCGTCGTCGAGGCCAAATCCGGCGCCAACGGCTCGATCGCGGCCGAGGAGGTCGCACGCGCCGCGCCCGATGGCTACACATGGCTATTGGTGACGACCTTCTTCACCGCAAGCCCGGCACTGAACACGCAGCTGCGCTGGGATCCGGTCAGGGACTTCGTGCCGGTCGGGCAGATCTGCCTCGCCCCGAACTTCTTCATCGTGCCGACCTCGTTGCCGGTGAAGACCGTCGCCGATTATGTCGCGCTGGCCAAGGCCAAGCCGGGCACGCTGAACTACAGCCATCCCGGTAAGGGCTCGACCGGCCATCTCGGCTTCGAGCTGTTCAAGCGGCTCGCCGGGATCGACGTCACCGCGATCGGCTATCGCGGCTATCCGCAGATGGTGCCCGATATCGCGAGCGGCCTGATCACCTCGAGCTTCCTGTCGGCCAACCAGGCGCTGGCCCAGGTGCAATCCGGCAGCATCAGAATCATCGGCGCGATCAGCGACGGCCGCTCGAAATACTTTCCCGACGTGCCGACCATGGCCGAGCAGGGCTTTGCCGAGGCGCAGGTGACGCCGTGGTTCGGCTTCGTGGTGCCGGCGGGCACGCCGCAGCCGGTGGTCGAACGCATCAGCGCGGCGCTGGAAACCGCGCTGGCCTCCGCCGAGGTGCGGAAGAAGCTGGATGTCGCCGGTTGCGACGCCCGGAGCGCGCCGCTGAAGCAGTTCGCCGACATCATCAAGGCGGACGTTGCGCTGTGGGCCAGGGTGGTCAAGGAGGCTGGCATCCCGCCGGACTGAGCCTGCCACTGGCCCGTGCCGGAAGCGGTCAGCTGCGGGGAGGGGTGATACAGGTCACACCGGCCGGCCTGGCCCTTCAGCATGTTTCCCCAAAGCCCGTAATTTCCCGTATATTGCGGCCCATTGGACCCCGGCCTTGATGACATGACCGCTGAATTGCCGCCGAATTCGCAAGCGCCGCGTGCGTTCTCCCTCTCCATTGGCCAGCTCACGTTCGGCAGCTTCCTGCTGGTCCTGGCTGTGATCATCATCACATCCACCGCCAGCGTGATCGCGATCCGCCACATCGATACGACCTTCGCCGAGCTGCAGCGGCTGCAGAGCGTCGGCGACATCGCCGAGGATATCGACCGCCGCATGAACGAGCTGCGGCTCGCGGCGCGCGATTTTGTCACCGAGCCGGGCAGCCAGTCGGTCCAGGTCGCGGAGGCGGCCCAGTCGCTGAGCGAGATCCTGAAAAAGACCCGCATCAAGCTGGCGCCCGAGCAGCAGGACATGATCGACGGCGTCACCCAGCGTCTGGCGACCTATCGCAACGGCATCGAGCGCATCTCGGCGCTGCTCAGTCGCCGCGCCGAGCTGGTCGCCGGGCTGCCGCCGCTGCGCGACGCCTTCGACAAGGCGGTCGCCGCGAGCAACGATGCGGCGCTGGCCAATGCGCTGTCGCAATCCCAGAGCCGGATTGCCACCGCGCTGCTGGCGCACAACACGTCCGCCGCCGAGCAGGCCGCGCAGAGCATGCGGGCGATGACCATCTCAGATCCCGCGCTGCGCGGCGCCGTCGACAATTATGCCGAGGCGATCATCGCGGTCTCGGTGCGCGAGGGCCAGATCGCCGACATCGACAAGGAGGTGCTCGGCGCCGAAGGCCGGCTGATCCAGAAGGTCACCGAGCTGCTCCGCGAGCTCAGCTCTCGCCGCGGCCACGTGCTGTCGCGCGATTTTGCCCGGACGCTGGCTGAAGCAAAATGGCAGAGCATCGTGCTCGGCACGGCGGGCGTGCTGATCGGCCTGTTCGCGTCGGTGCTGGTGGTTCGCCGCACCGTCCGCCCGCTCGCCAGGATCGCGGGCTCGATCCGCAAGGTCGCGGGCGGCGAGAAGAGCGCGTTCATTCCCGGCGCCGACCTCGACAACGAGATCGGCGACATCGCACGCGCTGCCGAAGTGTTCCGCCAGACCCTGGTCGACGCCGACAGCGCGCGCGAGGCGGCGCTGCGTGCGCTCGCCGAGCAGCGGCTCGCCGAGGAGAGCTACCACAAGCTGTTCGAGGCGTCGGTCGAGGGCATCTACGTCACGACGCCGGGCGGCGCGCTGCTCAACGCCAATCCGGCGCTGGCGCGGATGATGGGCTATGGCACGCCGCAAGACCTGATCAAGGGCATCGACGACATCGCCACCACCGTCTATGTCGATCCGGCGGCGCGCGAGCAGTACCAGCAGCTGATGCAGCGCGATGGCATGGTGCGCGACTACGAGTATCAGGTGCGCGCGAGCGACGGCACGGTGCTGTGGCTGTCCGATTCGGCAACCGTCGTCCGCAACGACGAGGGCGAGGTGGTCCGCTACGAGGGCACGGTGCGCGACATCACCGACCAGAAGCGCGCCGAAGACGCGATCGCCGAAGGCCGGCGGCTGCTGCAGATGGTCATCGACACGGTGCCCGCCGTCATCAACGTCAAGGACCGCGACCTGCGCTACGTGCTGATGAACCGCTACATGGCGGGGATCTTCGGCATCGAGCCGCAGGACGCGATCGGCCAGACCACCGGCGATTTGATGTCGCGCTACGGCGCGGCCAAGACCGATGAGAACGACAAGCGCGTCCTGTCGGCTCGCCGCGAGCTCGGCTTCTATGAAGAGGAGTACAAGGACGTCGCCGGCAACATGCGGCAGTGGCTGGTCAACAAGCTGCCGATCCTCGACGCGCAGGGCGACATCGAGAACATCGTCACGGTCGCGCTCGACATCGGCGAGCGCAAGCGCTCCGAGCAGGAGATGCGCAAGGCGCGGGATTCCGCAGAGGCCGCGCTGCGCAATCTGCGGGAAACCCAGAATTCGCTGATCGAGGCCGAGAAGCTCGCCGCGCTCGGCCGCCTGGTGGCCGGCGTCGCCCATGAGGTCAACAACCCCGTCGGGATCAGCCTGACGGTGGCGTCCGCGCTGGAGCGCAAGACCGCGAATTTCGCCACCCAGGTCGAGCGCGGCGACCTGCGCCGCTCCAGCCTGAACGACTTCCTGAACACCGCGCGCGATGCCTCCTCGCAACTCGTCGCCAATCTCAACCGCGCCGCAGAGCTGATCCAGTCGTTCAAGCAGGTCGCCGCCGACCGCAACTATTCCGACCAGCGCACCTTCGACCTCGGCGATCTCACCGAGCAGGTGGTGATGAGCTTGCGGCCCGGCCTGCGCAAGCACAACCTGACGCTCAACATCGATTGCGAGCCGAACCTGATCATGAACTCCTATCCGGGGCCGTATGGCCAGGTGCTGACCAATCTGTTCCTCAACGCGGTCGCGCATGCGTTCCCGGACGGTAAGGCCGGCGAGGTCGAGATCCAGGTCCACGCCGCCGGAGGCGACAATGTCGAGGTGATCTTCGCCGACAATGGCTGCGGCATGAGCCTCGACGTGCGCCGCCGCGCCTTCGATCCGTTCTTCACGACGCGGCGCGATCAGGGCGGCACCGGGCTCGGCCTGCACATCGTCTACAGCATCGTCACCACGCGGCTCGGCGGCCGGCTCTCGCTGGATTCCGCACCGGGCAACGGCACCCGCATCCAGATGATCCTGCCGCGCGTCGCGCCGCTGGAGCAGGCCGCGGAGTAGGGCGGCGACGGCAAGCCGCGCGCTTGCTCCAGCTCCGTCATCCCCGCGCAAATGCTTCGCCGTTGTCGCTGGAGGCGCGAGCAGAGCGAGCCTCGAAGGATGAACGGCCTGCCGCTGGCCGTCGACCCTTCGAGACGCGCGCAAGGGCGCGCTCCTCAGGGTGACGGGTTGGATAGATGCGCGGTTTCGCATCGCGGCGTCATTGCGAGGAGCGAAGTGACGAAGCAATCCACCGCTCTGCTTGCGGCACCATGGATTGCTTCGCTTCGCTCGATGGACTGGCCGAAGCGCTATCCCCGTCATCCTGAGGAGCGGCGAAGCCGCGTCTCGAAGGATGCGCGGCCCGGCTCGTGGCCGTCGATCCTTCGAGGCTCGCCCAGCGGCGCGATTGCGCCGCAAGGCTCGCGCCTCCAGCGACAAAGGCGAAGCCTTTGCACGGGGATGACGGGTCTGATGGTTTCACACCGCTAATTGATATCCGCGAGCTTGTGCAGTGTGGCGCCGAAGATCAGGCTCGCTTTGCCGACCAGTGCGGTCCCACTCATGGTGCCGCGGGTGTCGGTGAAGGTGCCGGAGACGCCGATGCCGACGGGCGCAGGCCCGCCGAAGAGCGGGTTGTCGGTGTCACGCGGCGTCGTGTGGCGTTGCACAAGGACCTCGCCCTTGAAGGCATCGCCCTTCACCGTGTAGCTGCCGGTGTAGTAGAGATAGGCGTCGCCGCCCAGAATCTGGCCGTCGCGGAAGAGAATGACGCCGCTGCCCTTACCGACGCGACCGTCCAGCAGGGTGACGTGAATTGAGTAAAGTCCGTTCTTCATGACGTCCCGATTGCTGGCCGCCGCGCCCACGGCAAGCCAGTTGGTTTTTTATGCCAAAGCGAGCAACCTCGTGCAATGCGGCAGGTTGATTCCCGGGTGTCCCGCGTTCGGGTGACACCCTCGGTTCCTGCCAGGCAGTGTGACGGCGCGATGACAGCGGACCGTACGCGCGAATCAAAGTGGCCCGCGAAATGCATAGCTCTGGTTGCACTGGCCGGTGAGTGCTGGAGCAAACACATGTCTGACTGGATTGAATCCGGTGGCCATTGGGCACGCCCTCGCAGGCTCAATGGAACTTCGGCCCGTCATGCGGGCCACGTCATCGTATTCCTCGGGTTGATAACGCTGGTGCTGGTCGCGGCCGTGCGAATCGCGCAGGCGCGCGATCCCGACGGCCGCTACGCCAATTCGCCGCTGAAGGAATGGTTCGACGGCCTGCGCAGCGGCAAAGGGCCGTGCTGTTCGGATGCCGACGGCACAGCAGTCAGCGATGTCGACTGGGAATCCAAGGACGGGCACTATCGTGTCCGCCTCGACGGGGCGTGGATCGATGTCCCCGACGAGGCCGTGGTCACCGAGCCCAACCGGGTCGGTCGCGCCATGGTCTGGCCGATTCCGAGCTACATGGGCGTGACGATCCGCTGCTTCATGCCGGGCAGCATGACCTAGCGCCGCACGCGTGGCTCACACGTATTTCTGGTCGCGCTCGAGCAATTCGATCGAGATGCCCTGCGGGCCGCGGATGAAGCAGATCCGCACGCCGGGACGGATCGTGGTCGGCTCCTTGGTGAATTCGACGCCCTTGGCCTTGATCTCGGCCGCGACCGCGTCGATGTCCTTCACCGTGAGCCCGAAGTGATCGAGCCCCTGATAGGGCGTTACCGGCGCAGCGTTGACGCCGTCGCCCTGGGTCACCTCCGCAATGAAAACCTTGGCGCCGCCGAGCTGGACGTCGATGCGGCCGGGGCCGCGGATGATCTCGCCGCCGAGAATGTCGCGCAGCCAGGTCGCGGTGGCCTCGGGATCGGGACTGCGCAGGTGGACGTGGTCCCAGGTGACGACAGGCATTGCGATCTCCTTGTTGTTCTCGCGCCGCTTCGGCGCGCGGCGCTCGCTCTCGGGCGGCGCGAACTTAGCGAGCGGCCGGCCATGAGGCCATCCCTCCGTGCTGCCGGCCGCAAGATTGTCGTCCCGGAATGAAACCATTGCGGCCGTCAGCGATTGTCTCGCGTGGCCGCTCGACCTGCGGCCGCCCCGGAAGCCGCGCGGTGCGGCTTCCTCTCTGTGTGGGGGCGGCCCGATCAGGCCGCCAGGGTGAGGGCACGACGATGCGGATCGGCTTGGCGTCGTTTCGAAGGTTGGCCGCCGGACGTCTCGGTGAGGGCGGCTTCTACGCCGGTCTGCTGCTGCCGCTGATTGCGCTCGGTGGGATCGCCGCCTGGTTCATGCTCCCCGAGCCGAGCGACGCCGGAGACCAGGATGTCTGGCCGGTGTCGTCCAGCATCGTCCGCACCGCGCAGAACGCCTCTACCGGCGCGCAACCCGCCCAAATCACAAATCAGGCCGCGCGGGATGCGCTGGCCGCACCGGCGGACGAGCCGACCACCGTCGGCGTGGCCACCGCCTCACAGGGGGCAGGGGAGGCCAGGCCGTCCGGGCCTGGCGCCGAAAGGTCGCCGCTGGACAAGCTGCGGATCGCCTCGCAATCGTGGCGGCGCGGCGGGCTGGGTTCGAAGGCGCTCGTCACCCTGACGCTGCGCAATGCAAATGATTTCGCCGTCAAGGATATCGAGATCGCCTGCGCCTTCATCCGTCGGGACGGTCGGCCGCTGACCGAGCGCAAGCGGCTGATCTCCGACACGATCGCGATGAAAAGCCGCAAGACCTATTCGCGGATGTTGGTCGGGTTCGTCAATGTGAACGCAAACAAGGCGAAATGTTCGGTCGTGACGGCGAGCCGCCTTTAATTCCCGGCATCCCGAAAAAGTGACCGCGAATTGACTTGCCGGGTGAACCGTAACGGCCGGACAGGAACTAACTGATAAACCAGCCGTTAGCGAACGACCCGGGAGCGCGGACCGCGTCCGGGTGATCATGCGCAGACGATGAGATCGCCCGCGCGATGACTGATGTCGTCGCGCCGAGATGAACCGCGCCCGCTGCGCGGGGGGAGCTACCAAAATGCCTGTGGCGCGTTATTTCCTGTTCGTTGGTGGAGTGCTGCTCGCGCTGCTCTTCGTCGTCAATTCCATCGTGCCGCAGGAGGCCGTGGTCGCCGGTCAGAACCAGGGCCTGTCGTCGCCGGGCGTCGACAAGACCATGGTGCGCATCAAGTCGACCCAGAAATTGCCCGAGCGGGTGGTCTACGACACCAATTTGCCGACCATTGTTCCGGCGCAGGTCAACGCGGTCGCCGCGGCCGTCCCGTCGGCTTCGGGTGACGCGTCGGCGCAAGCCCGTGTCCGCAATACGTTCGCCCAGTTCATTCCGCCGGAGAAGGCTGACGCGCAGAAGGTCGCGGCCGAGGCAAAGCCGGCCGAGCAGCCGGCGCAGGCCCAGCCTCAGGCGCCGAAGAAGCGCAAGGTCGCGCGCTACCATGCCCATCCCCAGCAGCCGATGCGGCTGGCGCAGCCCGGCATGTATCAGCCCTACCGCGTCGCGCAGCAGCAGCGCATGGGCTTCTTCGGCGGCTTCGGCACCTGGTAAGAAAGGGCCGCCCGCAGCCGGCAATCAATGCGCCGCCGCAAACACTTGCGGCGGCTTTTTCATGTCCGCGATCAGGCGGGTGGCCGGATCCGGGACGGCGTCCGAGCGCTGCTCGCTACCTTTAGCGCGGCAGGCGCGGAATCTTGTCCGCGAAGCCGTTGTAGCAGGTCAGCCGCTCGTCCTCTTCCCTCACGAAGCGGCAATCGTTGACGCCCTTGGCCGGGGTAGCCTTCGGCTTCGGCTGCGGCTTGAAGATCTCGTCGTAGCAGATCAGCCGTTCCTTGGTGGCGTCGTCGATGTCCTGACAGGCCTGAAGCTTCTGGGCGACCGATTGCGGCTTGCCGGGCGCGGCAGGCTTCTCGCCCTTCTTGGCGGCCGACTTCTTGCCGACCTGGACCAGCGGCTTGTCGCCGACCATCGGCTGCGAGGTCGCCGCCGCCGGCTTGTCTGCGTCGGCGGGGGCCGGCGTGGTGCCTTGGGCAAGCGCGGCAGCCGGGCAGAAGAGCGCCAGCGCGAGGATGATATGTCTCATGTCGAAAATGTCCGAAATGGCGTGATGACCGGAAGGATGGCGCCGGGGATCGGAAAAGCCCGGCAAGCGCCGAGACTTAACGCAAGTCTTGCCCGAATCCTACCCCCAGAGGCGATCCGCCCGGCACCGATCCACCGGCAAAAGTGAGGGCAATTCGTCGCCGTTCGACCCGCGGAAGAGCGTGAATTGCCTTTGCCCGGCGGGGCGGCTATGACGACGCCATCTGCGCGACTGGCGCTTGGATGGACCACCATCGGGGAGCGCAGAGACTGAACGCCGCGCGCCTGGGCACCGCTTCGAAACGGAGGTGCCATGACGGCGAACATTCTCGATGGGCATGCGCATGCCCAAATTGTCATCGACAAGATTGCTGGCGAACTCGACCGGCTGCCCCGCGCACCGGGGCTTGCGGTCGTGCTGGTCGGCTGTGACCCGGCGAGCCAGATCTATGTGCAGAGCAAGGTCAGGATGGCGGAACGGCTCGGGCTGCGCGGCGAGGTCGCACGCCTGCCGGACGATGCCAGCGAGGCCGATCTGCTTGCCAGAGTAGAGGCGCTCAATGCACGCGACGATATCGACGGCATCCTCGTGCAGCTGCCGTTGCCCGTGCATATCGACGCCTTGCGCGTGATGGCGGCGGTCGATCCCGCCAAGGACGTCGACGGCCTGCACGCCCTGAACGCCGGCCGGCTGTTTCACGGCGACGATGCGCTGGTGCCGTGCACGCCGCTCGGCTGTCTCCGGCTGATCAAATCGACCCTGCCAGACCTCACCGGCGCCCATGCCGTGGTGATCGGCAGCTCCAACATCGTCGGCAAGCCGATGGCCGCGCTGCTGCTGCAGGAGCACGCGACCGTGACGCAGACCCATATCCACACCCGCGGCATCAGCAGGATCTGCCGCGAGGCCGACATCCTGGTGAGTGCGGTGGGCAAGGCCGGCCTCGTGCGCGGCGACTGGATCAAGCCGCAGGCCATCGTCATCGACGTCGGCACCACGCGCGTCGAGAGGCCGGGCGGCGGCTATGCGGTGTGCGGCGACGTCTCGTTCGACGAGGCGGTGCTGGTCGCCGGTGCGATCACGCCGGTGCCGCGCGGCGTCGGCCCGATGACGATCGCCTGCCTGATGGAGAACACGGTGAAGGCCGCAAAGGCGAGGGCGGCCCGGCTGCAATAGCGTGGGATGCCTGCGGCGATACGCGAGCGGCGGGTGTCGCTCGCGTATCGCGCGCGAAGTTCATGACGTCCGGGGTAATGGAAAGCCCGCACCATTGGTCTAGCATCGCGCGACAGATGGAGGCGCGCGATGTTGTATGCGGAAGATCTTACCGAGGGCCAGACGTTCAAGCTTGGCAGCTACACCATCGGTGAGGCCGAGATCCTGGAGTTCGCCGGGAAATATGATCCGGTGCCGATCCATACCGATCCCGTCGCGGCGGCAGTGGGCCCGTTCGGCGGCCTGATCGCAAGCGGCTTCAACACCATTGCGATCTATCAGCGGCTCGTCGTGGAGGCGATCTGGACCAAGGTGGCGGGGATCGTCGGGCGGAGCTTCGAGATTCGCCTGCCGAGCCCGGTTCGGCCCGGTGCCACGCTCACCGGCCAATCCCGGATCCAGAAGATCACCATCAGGCCGGAGCGGCGCGACGCCGTCGTGATCTTCAAGACGGAGCTGGTCAACGACGAGCAGCGCCCCGTTCTTGTCCTCGTGCTCGACGCGCTGATCCACATGCGGCCGGTGGAGCAGGGGCGGGCGTAGCTCGGCTGACGGGGATGCCGAAGTCATCCGCCTCGGACGGCGGCCAACGCCGCTAGGTGTTTCCTGCACGCGATCTTGTCGTGGCGCAATGTTGCGGCAATACAATTATGACAGGCTGGCGGCAGAACAGCAGCGTATCAATGACGTCATCAGCGACGAGTCGTGCTGCCCGGTATTTACTTCGTCGATGCGCCGAAGGCATTCGACCCAGACGGATGTGCCGACGTGAAACGCAGCAAGCAGACGCACGGAGAGATCGAAGCCAGGCGGCGCAAGGCCGAGGAATGGCGCCGCATGCAGACGCAACGCGCCGCTGAACGGCAACGTCTCCGCGATTACAAGATTGCGCTGGCGCGCGACGAGGTTGCCGTGGATACGACGCGGCTCGCGCCATCGAACAGCTATTCGACTCCCGATTTCGTGCTGCGCGGAACCTATCGACCGGAGCCCTTCGTCTGCAAGGACTGCGGCGTTGCCGAGGTCTGGACGCCGTTGCAGCAGAAATGGTGGTACGAGACCGCCAAGGGCGATGTATCTACCGCGGCGGTGCGCTGCCGGGCCTGCCGCACCAGGGAGCGCGCGCGCAAATCCGCCGCACGCCGCGTGCATCTGGAAGGACTCGCAAGGAAGAAGCCTCTCGTCTCGTAGCGATGGGCGTGACATCAGAGCCGCACTCCACATCTGATCCGCGGGGAACCAGTGCGCAGGCGGTCAATGCGTCGCGCGTGCGGAACGTTTCGTTGCCTGATTGGTTCGAGACCTTGAAGCCCCCGATGTGGGGTGCGGGCGGGGAGGAACCAGCCAAGGAAACTTGTCAAGGAAACCTGTCAAGGAAACCATCGCGGCCGGAACCAACGAGAAGGAGCAGCGGATGAAACTCAATTCCACGCAAGTCAAGCAGACCATGACGCAACTGAATGCCCAGGTGCTTCCGGACGATCACCCGGCCGTGGCGCAACTGAACAGCGTGTTCGGTGAGCACACATTCTTCGTCGACACCAGCGGGCTCAAGGTGCTTGAACCGGCCCAGACCTCCGACATGCCGGGGCAGACCGGCGAAGTCGTCAGTCTCGCCGAGTGGAGCGATCCGGAGCTGACGTCGCTTCGGCCGCACGAGCCCGAGCCGACTGGCGTGCTCATCGCGCTTGAACCCAGCAAGCACTGAAGCGTTCTCGCGCGAAGTGGATACCGGTTCGCGCAAGCAAAACGCCACCAAGCAAGGGGATTGGAGAGCATGATCCGATTCAATCGGATCATGCTCTTTGTGCTGCATCGCGCGGCCCCCGCGATCGGCCGTCCTGATGGCGACAGCCCCGACGTCAGATCAAGAGGTGCCGAAAGTCACATGGCAAATCAGCGCCGCCTGCGTATGCATCGGTTCGAGATGGGTATCCAGGCGGTGAGGGGCAGATGGGGATCGTGCGGCGCTGGAGCCCTGACGAGGACGAGAAGCTCAGGGAACTCGCCAGGGCCGGCAAGAACGCTCTCGAGATCAGCAACGAACTGACCCGCAGCGCTTCGGCCGTGCGCCGGCGCGCCGAGGTCCTGTCGGTCCTGATTATGGCAAAGGCGTTTCGCGCGCGCCCCTCGCATGTCGCCACCCATCTCGAGCGGGTCGCGATCGACGCGATCCGCAACCGCCGTCCGTTTCCCGCGGGCGTCGGGCCGAGCACCATTGCCGGAATGATCGAGAAGGGCTGGATCGTCCCCGAGATGGGGCGCAGATACAACGTGACCGATGCCGGCGTGGAGGCCGTGCGGCGGAAGATTCCGAGCGGGTGAGAGCGGAGCAGGCTGCGCGTTCGAAGCACTGCGCCGAAGCGGCTGGCCCGGCGCCGTGCGAGCGGGCGGCTATTCGACACCGAACGCAAGATTTTGCGCCCGAGACGGCTGCCTGGTCCGTTCAATGATTGGAGGCGCGACGACCAGCGGTCTCCCGTCCACCCTCCGATCTGATTGCCCCGATGCTCAACGCCCAGCAAGCCCAAGCCGACCGATACCAGCGTTTCGCCGATCTTGCGCCTTGCGTTCACGAGGCGATCGGTACCATCGGCGCGTTGACACCGGCTCAGCGGTTGGATGCGGATTTCCTCGAACGCGAATTCATCCCCGCGCTGGGGCTCAATGACGAGTTGCTTCACGAGCAGCCGCCGGAGCTGGCGCCGAACTTCGGCAAGGGCCTCCACCTCTGGCAATATCCGAACCAGCTTGCGCCGTACCTCGCCTGGCTCGCGCGCAATGCGTCCGGCGTCTCCTCGTACATGGAAATCGGCTGCCGCTGGGGCGGCATGTTCATCCTGGTGACGGAGTGGTTGAGGAACAGCGGCGCCGACCTCAAGACCGTGATTGCACTCGATCCGATCGCGCCGACGCCGTTTATCTCGGCCTATTTCGATCTGCTGCAGCGGCAGGCCGCTATCGAGCCGATCTACATGCAGGATTTTTCAACCTCGCCGCTGGTCGGTGCGCATGTCGACCGGCTGAAGCCGGACTTCGTCTTTATCGACGGCGATCACAGCCTGCGCGGTGCGCTACAGGATCATCTGCTGGTGCGTTCGCACGCCCGCATTATCGTGCATCATGACATCCATTCCCAGGCCTGTCCCGATACCACGCTGCTCTGGAAGGCGCTGAAGCAGTTCGAGGCGCCGAGCTTCGATACGTTCGAATTCACCAGCCAGTATCCGTCCGTCAATGGCTCATTCCTCGGCATCGGGGCCATGAAACGGCGCTGACGCGGACAAGGCGGCATGACACTTTGCAAGCGCGTGTTCTAGCAACGAGCCGGAGCGCGACGACGATCCAGGCCAATCTCATCACGTTCTAGCGCGTCGCGCGCTCGCTGCCGACGAGGCGCGCGGCGATAGCCGCCGTGCAAAGCGTGACGCCGCCGCTGACGATGAATACCGCGCTCAAGCCGTCCCGATCGGCGATCCAGCCCAGCAGAGGACTCCCGATCGCCATGGCGACATCGAGAAACGCCGTGTAGAGGCCCATTGCCAGCCCCCGGTGTTCGGGTGAGGTGCCCCGAACGGCCTCGACGCCCAGCCCCGGAAAGACGAGAGAATAGCCCAGGCCGGCAAGCGCGGCGCCGACGGATGCGGTCGCGCCGTCTCGCGCGAGCCCCATGACGATCAGCCCGGCTGATTGCACCAGCACGAACCAGAGGGCGATCCTGGCACCGCCGAATTTGTCCGGCAGATGACCGCACACGACGCGCACGCCGATCAGCGCGACGCCGAAGGCCGTAAAGCCCAGCCAGATCGGTTCCCAGTGCCCGACGGCGTAGAGGAGGGAACTGAAGGCGAGGATCGCTCCATAGCCGGTGCTGCTGAGCGCCGCGGCAACGCCCGGCAGCCACACCGCGCCGATGACGTATCCGAAGTCGGATTTCGCCGGCCGCGGTTGCGGCAGAGACCCGTTCGCCCGCACCAGCACCAGGAGAACGAGCAGCGGCAGCACGGTGCTGAAAGCGCCGATCGCCACAAAGCCATGCGACGCAAACAGCAGCGCACCGAGCGGTCCGCCACAGGCAAGCGCTGCGAACATCGCCGTCCCGACCCAGGCGATGACCTTGCCGGCATGCGCGGGATCGACGAGGGCAAGGCCCCAGCTCACGCCACCGGTGACGATGAAGCTCTCGGCGCCGCCGAGCGCCGCGCGTCCGACGAGAAGAATCGTTATCGAAAGCGTCGGCGTACCCTCGAAGACCGACGACAGAAGATACAGCAGGCCGGCAACCGCCGCGGTGACGAGACCTGTCACGACGGCGCGTTTTCCTCCCTTCGCATCGGAATAGGAGCCGGACCACACCCGGGAGAGCAAAGACGCCGCGAATTGCGTGCCGGCCACCATCCCAACAACGACGCTTCCGAAGCCGAGATCCCGGCTCACATGCAGGGGAAGCACCGGCAATGCGGCGCCGACGACGAGAAAGCCTGCCAGTACGGCCGCCATGACCGGCAGCAAGGTGATGGCGGCGGATCGTGCCGCACTGGATGGCGAGAGCGAACGCGACATGTTGTAACCGGCCGCCTTCACAGGTGCACGCGGCGCATTTGGACGTGATCAGTTGGCGGAGCGCTTCTCGAACACGGTGCGGGCGACCGGAGCGGCCGAAAATGCGTTCGGCCATCCGGCATAGTAGGCGAGATGGCTGATCACTTCCGACGCTTCCGCGCGTGTCAGCCCGTTATCCATCGCCCTGTTGAGATGGTAGGGAATCTGCTCCACCTTGCCGGCGGCGATCAATGCACTGACCGTCACCAGGCTGCGGTCGCGCGGCGCAAGGTCGGGCCGGAGCCAGAGGTCGCGGAACAAGACCTCCGCGGTGTCGCGTACCAGGCCCGGCGAAGCTGGTCCTGCGCCTTGAGCCACCCGGGCCGCCCGATCGGCTTCGGACGTCTCGTCGAGCGGCAGCAAAGCGACCGAAGCGTCGGGAAGCTGATCCGGGCCAATTCCGCGCGCGCGAAACACTTCCTTGGCGATCGCGGTCGCTGCCATCGCATTGCCCCAGCCGGCATAGAAGGCCAGATGTGTGATGATCTCGGAAATCTCGCCGGGCCTCACGCCATTGTCGAGCGCGAGGTTCAACTGCTCGGGCAGAAGGATGCCCTGGTTGCGGGTGATGACCGCGGCGACCGTGACAATGCTGCGGTCGCGCGCCGTCAGATCGGGCCGCTTCCAGAGATCGTTGGCGAGCTTGTCCGTGGCGTAGCGTTCGAGCGCCGCCGACACCGCTCGCACGTCGTCGCGAGACAGGCTTCCGGTCTGCGATCCTGCTTTCGTCTCTGCATCGGCGGCTCCCATGGATAGTGCGAGTGCCAAAATGGTCGAAGTCTTCATGGCGAACCCTTTCAAGGCTTGCTCCCGCTTACCGGTACTACTGGTCAGAAACCGGCTCGAGCCAGTCCACATTCTTTCCGTCCTGCATGTAGCTGACGGCGATATGCGCCATCGGACTGGTGGCGGTCGCGCCGTGCCAATGCTTGATGCCGGCAGGAATCCAGACGACATCGCCCGGATTGATCGTGCGCTTGTCTTTGCCGTCTTCCTGCACCCAGCCTTGGCCGGTGGTGACGATGAGCAACTGGCCGGCCGGATGCGTATGCCAGACGGTGCGCGCTCCGGGCGCGAAGTTGACGAGGCCGGTGCTCGCGCGCGTGAAGTCCGTCGCCGGATAAAGCGGGCTGATGACTGCCCGCCCGCTAAAATTGTCCGCGGCGCCGAACATCGCGGGGGCGCTGCCGTTGACACGGATTTCGATGCCGTCCGCTTGCGCGGGCAGGATGCCGGTCGCGCCGATGGCCGCTGCCGTGAGAACTTTTTTCATCTGCGTTTTCCTCCGGTTCTTTCGTGAGGGGATCAGGACAAGGATTCGATGCGGAGAGGAAACTTGCCGCGCATCAGCAGCGCATCGAAGTGGCCGTCGATGCGGCCGAGCCGGATCAACCCCGGCGACCAGCGGTAGCCCGCATAGAAGAATGCGAGGTTGCCCCAGGGCGCGTAGTAGCAGACGTCGCCGGGCTGTTCGTTGCCGAACGGGCCGCTGCCGACCTCGGTAAGCTTGCGCGGCAGATAGCTGATCTTCTCGTTGTTCGCGTAGTTGTCGATCGTGAGGCCACCGAGCGGGAGCATCGAGGCGAGATCGCGTGCGGACGGATTGTCCTCCAGCGTCGCCGTCATGTTCCGTTCGCTGAATGAGATTTGAATCTTCATCGACGGGAATCCCTGTGCGCACCCCTGGGTCGGGCCGATGAGGGCGCCGAGCGGTGCGGCCGATGCCGTGACGAGGACA
Source organism: Bradyrhizobium sp. UFLA01-814 (assembly GCF_046718885.1). Classification (NCBI taxonomy): domain Bacteria; kingdom Pseudomonadati; phylum Pseudomonadota; class Alphaproteobacteria; order Hyphomicrobiales; family Nitrobacteraceae; genus Bradyrhizobium; species Bradyrhizobium sp. UFLA01-814. The sequence continues at coordinate 22,496 of NZ_JAQOSR010000117.1, forward strand.
CCCTGGAGCACGACACGGCGAGCGATGACCCGCTTCATTGCGCGGCCCTTCCGGGCTCGATGGCGGCGGCGGTTGCGGCGAGCGCTGAACCGAGCAGCAGAGCCGCGCCGAGCGCGAACGGGCTCCACCATCCGAGCGCGTCGAACAGAACGCCGCCGGTTGCCGCGCCGAGCGTGATGGCGAACTGGATGACGGCGACCTGCAAGCCGCCGCCGGCTTCGGCGTCATCAGGCAGTGTGCGGCTGAGCCATGTGCCCCAGCCGACCGGGGCAGCCGTGCCGAAGAAGCCCCAGCCGACCAGCAGGGTTGTCACCGCTGCCGGCACCGAGCCCAGCGCGATCAGCGCCGAGGCGAGCAACGCCATGACAAGCGGAATGCCAATGACGATGCTGTAGAGCCTTTCTTTCAGCAACTGACCGATCGTCCAGGTGCCGGCGACGCCGGCGAGCCCCATCAGCAGCAGGATCGCCGAGAGAGTGGAGACGCCGACACCGGTGACGGTTTCGAGGAAGGGGCGCAGATAGGTGAACAGCGCGAACTGGCCCATGAAGAGCAGGAAGATCGCGGCCATGCCGAGCGCCACCTGACGGCGCAGGAGCAGCTTGAACACGTTGCCCGACCCCCCGCGCCGTCGCGGCGGCAGCGCGGGCAGACCAATCCACTGCCAGATGAGCGCGAGCAGTGCCAAGGGTACCACGAGGAAGAACGCACCGCGCCAGCCGACGTGATCGCCGAGCAGGCTTCCGAGCGGTGCGGAAACGGTCGCTGCGATGGCGTTGCCGGCGTTGATCATCGCGAGACCCTTCGGCACGGCGTCGTGAGGTACCAGGCGCATGACGATGGCCGTGGACATCGACCAGAAGCCGCCGATGGCGACCCCAAGCAGTGCGCGGCCGATCATCAGCACCGCGTAATCGGGAGCGAAGGTGACGACGATGCCGGAGACGACAAGCAGCATTGAGAACGAGGTCAGCACCAGCTTGCGGTCGATACGCTTGGTGAGATCGGCGATGAACAGGCTGGTGACGACTGCGAAGATTCCGGAGACCGAGATCGCCTGACCGGCCCGGCCCTCGCTGATGCCAAGACCGTCGGCGATCGGCGTCAGCAGGCTGACCGGCATGAATTCGGAGGCGATCAGGACGACGACGCATAGCGCCATCGAAAATACCGCGCCCCAGGCCGCCTGTGGCCTCACCAATTTGTCGTTGTAGGTCGCATCCATTCGCAGTCACCGCGCAGGAAAAGGCGCCGTCCGGCCGTGTGCCGGCGGCTCGTTTGCACGGGAGATAGCACCCGGCGATTGTCCTGATTAGACGCGGAAATGTGTTTGAACTTATCGACTGGGACCATAAATAGTCCGATAGCAGCGCTGCTACGGAGAGCGATCGTGCGCGAAAACTTCAACGACCTGTTGTGGTTCCTGGTCGTATCCGAGGAGCGCAGCTTCACGAGGGCGGCCGCGAAGATCGGCGTCACGCAGTCGACGCTCAGCCACACCATCAAGCGGCTCGAGGCGCGGCTGGGGATCCGGCTTCTAGCCCGGACGACACGCAGTGTCTCGACCACGGAGGCCGGCGAGCGGCTGCGGCAATCGCTCGCACCACGTATCGCCGAGATCGAAACCGATATTGCAGCGCTGACCGCATACCGCGACAAGCCGTCCGGCACCGTACGCATCACCGTATCGGATCACGCGCTCGACAACCTGATCTGGCCGAAGCTCGAACCGGTGCTGGCCGATTATCCCGACATCAAGCTCGAGCTCAGTCGCGACAACGGCCTGCGCAACATCGTCGAGGATGGTTTCGACGCCGGCGTCAGGCTCGGGGAGAGCGTCGAGAAGGACATGGTCGCGGTGCGGATCGGGCCCGACTGGCGTCTGGTCGCCGTCGGCTCGCCCGATTACTTCGCCAGCCACGGCGTGCCGAAGACGCCACAGGATCTGGTCGGCCACATCTGCATCAATCTGCGTTTGACAACGCGCGGCGGTTTCTACGCCTGGGAATTCGGGAAGGCCGGTCGGAATATGCGGGTTCGCGTTGACGGTCAGCTTGCTTTCAACTCGACCCAGCCGATGGTCAAGGCTGCAATCGCGGGCTACGGCATTGCCTACGTGCCGGAGGAGACAGTGACTGACGCCGTTGCATCGGGCCTCCTTCAACTGGTGCTCGACGATTGGTCGCCGAAGTTCTCCGGGTACTACCTCTACTACCCGAGTGGCCGTCAAAACTCACCGGCGTTCAAGGTCATCGTCGACGCGCTGCGGCATCACGGCAAGTGACGACGACGAACGATCGCATCGCGACGGCGGGCAATCGCGGCGATCACGAGCTCGCGGGCCGATCGCGGAGGTTCAGCTTGCTCTTGTCGCCGCCGGCCCAGGCCAGGGTCTTCGGGTCCATCACGCGGAACCAGAGCGGCGGGATTGCTGCCAGCCCGAACATGCCGGTGTAGCCGTTCGGCAGCCGCGGGATGTCGTCGAAATCGCGCAATGACTGATAGGAGCGCATCGGGTTGGCGTGGTGGTCGGAGTGACGTTGCAGGTGGAACGTCATCAGGTTCGAGACGATGTGGTTGGTATTCCATGAGTGGCGCGGCTCGACCGCCTGGTAGCGGCCGTTCGGCAGCTTCTCGCGCAGCAGCCCGTAATGCTCGACATAGTTGGCCTGGGTCAGCGCGTACCAGCCGAGGAAATGGTGAGCGACGATGAAGGGCGCGACCTTCCAGCCGAACAGCGCAATCAGGATGGCCGCGACGACGAGCGTCAGCGCAAAGCCCTGCAGGATCTCGTTGTTGACCGACCAGACCGGCTCGCCGCGCCGGGTCAGCCGTTCGGCCTCGTTGCGCCAGCCGCGCTTGAACGCTCCCGGCAGCTCGCGCGTTGCGAACGCATAGATCGATTCACCGAAGCGCGCGCTGGCGGGGTCCTCGGGGGTTGCGACCCAGGTGTGATGGCCGCGATTGTGCTCGACGCGGAAATGCGCGTAGCCGACCGCGCAGTTGGCGAGCATGCCGAACAGGATGTTGAGCCTGTCAGCCTTGTGGCCGAGCTCGTGCCCGATCAGCAGCGCGCCGCCATTGATGGTGCCGACGCCGAGCAGCAAGGCGACATAAGACCACCACGGCAGATCCTGGGTGCCGAAGAAGGCGATCAGCGCGACGTAGTTGATCCAGGGAAACACCACGGTGATGCGCGCGAGCCGCAGGTAGTAGGGATCGGCCTCCATCGCGGCGACCACTTCCGCCGGCGGATTGTGGGTGTCTTCGCCGATCACGGCATCGAGCAGCGGGATCAGGATGAAGATGAAGACGAAGGGGATCAGCGTCACCAGCGGATTGTGCGTCTGCAGGAACAGCCAGTAGGACAAGAGCGGGATCAGCGGCGGAATGAACGAGAGCGTCCAGAGATAGCGCTTGCCGTCCCGGTAGGTGATGGTTTCGCCAGCAGCATTGGTGCCCGTGAAGATCATCGCATTCCCTCCAGCGTCTCTTGCGAGGCGGCGTTCGCCGTTGTTGGGCCAAGCATGTCGCGAGGCGGGCCTGCGCCGCCAGTTCACAACAGGCCAATTTTGTGGCATTTTGCGCCAAGCCTGTTCGGTCGGACGTTCGCGAGGGGGAGGTCGCCGACGCCATGCACGGATCGGAATCCGATGCCCTTCGCACGCCGGTGTCCGCGGCCTATGCGCGGGCGCTGGTGCGGGCCTTTGGCCAGACGCGAAGCGAGCGCGACGAACTGCTGAAGGGCACCGGAATTCCGCTCGAGGCGCTCGACCAGCCCGGCGCTCACATGCCGGTGTCCTCGCTGGTGGCGCTGGCGGCCAACATCACCCGCAGGCATGGCGAGCTGTGGCCGTTGTCGGCCGCGGCGGTGTGGTCGACATCGCTGCAAGGCGCGCTCGACGTCGCGACCAGGACGGCGCCGACCATCGCGGACGCGCTGGCGACCGGCGCGCGGTTCGGGTCGACCCGCGCGCCCTTCGTCCGCAACCGGCTGCGCAAGACCGCGCGCGCGATCCAGATTGAAATCTCTCCCGCCGTCGCGATGGACGAAGCGCTGTGGCACGCCGTGGCGCTGGCGGTCAGCCTCAACGTGCACGCCGTGTACGTCCAGCTGCTCGAGGATTCGATCGGGCAGGCGACGCTGCAATTTCCCTGGCCGCCGCCTGCGGGCAGGGAGCGGTTGTTGCAGCATTATTCCTGCGCGGTGAAGTTCAACGCTGCCGCCTTCATCTTCGAAGTGCCGAAAGCGCTTGGCGCGCGGCCGTCGCCGTTTGCCGATCCGCAATTGCACGCCAAGGCGATCGAAGCACTCGAGGCGATCGAAAATCCGCAGCCCGACACCGCGGCGCTGGCGGGGATCGTCGAGCGCCTGATCGCGGCGCGCCTGCCGCAGCGCCTCGCCGAGGAGGAGGCCGCGCGCCTCGTCGGCACCTCGCGGCGAACCCTGGTGCGGCGGCTCGCCGAGACCGGCAGCGCCTTCCGCCCGCTGCTCGACGGCGTGCTGCGCGAACGCGCAAGGATCATGCTCGCGGCAGGCACCCAATCGCGCGACGAGATGGCGGCCGCGCTCGGCTATACCGATGCGACGAGCTTCAGCCGGGCGTGCCGGCGGTGGTTCGGAGAGAAGGCGGGCGGTCGATTAGGGCGCGGTTGATGGCTCGCGCGAGCCCACAGATCCTGGTGGACGGTACGCAGGCTGAATGATGCCGATCCCGTCAATGCGTATGCAGGGCGTCGTAGGCGTGGGCAAAAAACACAGCGGCGCTAAGGAGCAGCAGCACGACAATGGTCGCTTCCATCATGACACTTCCCCATTATTTGTTTGGGAGAAGTGGTAGCGGTCAATTGTTTCCGCCCGGTTTCGTCCGCTGATGAAAATGGTTTCGTGGCTGCCGTCCCACGCTGGCGCGGGGGCGTCCAAAGGATGGCGCGCTCGGAGAGATTCGAACTCCCGACCCTCGGAATCGAAATCCGATTTACTATCAGTTAGGTCAATGGCTTAGCTGCACCGTGTTGCGCTGGCGTTGCAGGTAGCTATGGGATTGTGATCCAGAACCTTCTGCTATCACCGCGCCCGGCAGGACCGCGGTGTGCGGTGCCACCGACTCGCCTGGCCAGATCTTCCGTGTTGGTCTTGTAACTCCAAGCGTCTTGCTCAGTTGCGCGATTTAACTCGGCCCGCGTGGCGCCGCCCGGACGAATGGTTAGGTCGTCTACTGTGCGAAGCTTCGTACCAAGCGGTGGCAGCTGTTTGGCTCTCACAAGCCTATCCTCCAGCAACCGTACCTCGACGACCTGCAGGTCCCCCATTTAGGAGCCCAACAGCCTTGCCTGAATGTCCTCGGCGGCCCGCTGATCGGCATCAGTGTCCTTGAACAGGTGCCCGTAGGTGTCAAACGTCATCTGGACGGTGGCGTGCCCCATGAGCGCCTGGATCCGCTTCGGATTGCGGCAAGCGCGGCTCGAACATTCGGTCGGTTGACGAGCCGCCAAGGATGGGAACAAGGCGCTAGTTTTCCATCGACGCATGGCGTTATCGGTCGTCTCCTTGTGGTCAACGCTAGTTAAATTTTGGCGTTGCGGAGCTGCGCTTAAGGTGAATGGCTGGTTCGTCAGAGGCGCCGGCGGGGAATGTGATCCTCACTCGTTCACCTGTTGACATCAGACCATCGCAGGTTCGCAGTGGCTCGCCGGCTAAGTTCTTTTCCGTTGCGCAGCTCAATTTCGGTAGCTTGTAATTGTTGACTAGAGCCTCAGCAAATTGCTGCGGAGGCAGCGAATCTGCATCGAAGAAGCTTCGATAGAAGTCTGCGCTCTTGGCAGTGTTGGTTTGATCGAACTTCACGTTTCCGCAATGCTTGCCTGCCTTCGAATAGATCGCCAGCACTGGGATCGTCTCTTCTTCTTTGGTGATAGCGAATAGGTTCTTTTCCCACTTCAGATCGAAGTTATCGGACAGGCGGCTCGCCTCTGCCTTCGGCATGTTTATATAAACGCCGCGAAACTTGGTGCCCGCATTCTGAGCAAGTGCGGACGCCGAAGCGAGCGCCGTAGCAAGGACAACGAATGGAAAAGTCTTCATGATTCCTCTTATTTATTCTTAGCCTTCAACCCGATCTCGACCAACCGGCGGATGGCCTCGGGGCGGCCGGGAAGGTCGGATTGGCCACGGCGCCAATTATCGAGATTCTGCAGCGCATCATGGGTCATGCGCACGGTAACAGCCTCACTCTCGACGAGTGGGCGTCCACGCTTCGATTTTTTAATGTCATTTATTTTTGACGGCATGAATTTATAATGTCATAAAAAGACAAGCCGAGCAAGTGCTGGAACACCCGCTCGGCTCTAACCCAAGCCAAGGAGTGACCCCATGGCCCGAGCTATCAAACAGTATGCCACAAAGCCGCTATCTTCGCTCTTCCGCGACCCCGTCCTGCGCGCCGCCTTCCGCCGCGCCGAGGACGATGGTCTGACCGGTGAGCTGGTCGAGATCGACCGGCCGCGTCGCCTGGACGGTGGCGCCTCAGAAACGACCCCGGCGACGGGCCGGCGCGTGCTGGTGGAGGCGTGAGCCATGAAACACGTTCCACCATCACATCTGCGGATTGTTTCTTCCAACCCTTCTGCCACCCAGGAGCAGCGGGACGCCATGACGTTCGATCCAATCGACGTCAAGTTCAACTGGAGCAACGACAAGTGGGCGCTAGCCCATCTGCCGCATGTACGCCTTGCTACCATTCTGCTGAGCCAAGATCACATCGGTCTTCAAGAGAGATTCGGGGCGATGGTGGCCGAGGGCTACGGACCTGAGATGTTGGAAGGTCTGACCACTACGAGGGATCATCTTCTCGCGCTGGCCGAAATCTGCGACGTGGCCCTAACCCGGTGCTTCCTTGTGGTCGAGCGCATGGGCTACAGCCCGGACAACCCGCCGCCGGACCGCACGCAACACTGATCGCTCGGAGCCCGCCGGTTTAGACCGGCGGGTTTTCCCTTGGCGCAATTTCCATTTTTTCGGGTGGTCGGCCGCGGCGCGCGCTATGTTCGGCCATGGCTTTCACCGCCTCATCTTCGTCGGCGCAAAAAGCGATGCTTCGCCGA
>NZ_JAQOSR010000118.1:0-29178 GCF_046718885.1 Bradyrhizobium sp. UFLA01-814
GCAACACGCGGCCCAATGTCGGCGACGTGGTGCGGATCGTGCCCAATCATGTCTGCGTCGTCGTCAACATGATGGACGAGGTCGTGATGGTTCGCGGCGACGAGATCATCGGTGCGTTGCCGGTGACTGCCCGGGGCAAGCTGCGCTGACTGAGCGCCCGCGCATCCTTCGAGGCTCCCCTATCGGCGCAATTGCGCCGCTCGGCTCGCACCTCCAGCGACAAAGGCGCAGCCTTTGCGCGGGCATGACGCTCTCGCGAAGCTCCCGTAGGATGGGTAGAGCGCAGCGAAACCCATCATGCTTCCGCGCAGATGAAAGGTGATGGGTTTCGCTTCGCTCTACCCATCCTACGCATTTAGCCGTGCATCAGCGCCTGCAGCTCGCGATCCAGCGCCGAGCGAAACACCTCGATCGGCCGCGCCAGCCGGCCGGCCGGCGGGCGATGCACGATCCAGGCGCGCACCGCGGGATTGAAATCGGCGATCTTCACGGCCTTGAGCCGGCTGCGGATCGGGCTTCGTTTCAGCGCCACCGGCGTCACGAGGCCGATGCCGAGCCCGCGCGCCACCAGCGACAGGCGCAGCTCGCTGTCGAGAGCCTCGACGGCGATGTTGAACGGCAGATGCGCCGCATCGAAATGGCGCTTCAGCGTCTGGCGGAAGCCGCAGCCGTCCTGGTTGATCACCCACCCGGTCCGCGACAGCCATTCGAGATCGACCGACTTCGGCGTCTTCATCTCGCGCGCGACGACGAACACCACCGGCTGCGCGCCGAGGTCGGAGGCCACGAGATCGTCGGGCGGCGCGGTGCCGTCAGGAAGGCAAATCGCCGCGGCATCGAGCTCGTTGCGGCTGACCCGCTCCATGTGGTTGGGCGACCAGCCCGAGACGACGCGCACCGCCAGCGCCGGAAATTCGCCGCGCACCGCGTCGAGCGGACCGGTGAGCCCCGCCTCCGACAAGAACGGCGTCAGGCCGAGCCTGAACTCGCCGCGCACCACACCGTCATTGGCGACGCCTGACTTGAGGTCGTCGAGCATGCGCAGCAGCCGGCGGCCCTGCTCATAGGCCTCGATTCCCGCCGCCGTCGGCTTCAGCGGCTTCGAGAGCCGGTCGAGCAGCTGCGCGCCGAGCATCTCCTCGAGATTCTGGATCCGCCGCGTCACGCCGGGCTGGGTCAGGTTCAGCCGCGCCGAGGCCGCGACGATCGATCCGGTCTCCACCACGGCGACGAACGCCACAAGGTCATGCGTATTCATAACAATCTCGCATATTCTTCATCATCTTATTTGAATTGTAGCATATTATGCCCATCGCCTAAAGGGGGCCTCGCCACTCCATCGCGAGGCCCCATGACCATCTCCGAAGCCACCAAACTCTCCCCGGCACGCACCGTCGCCGTACGTCCCCTGATCTGGATCGGCGCCATCACGACCGGCACCGTCGTCACCAATCTCTTTGCGCCGCAAATCCTCGTTGGCCTGATGGGCCGCTCGCTCGGCATGACCGCGCTGCAGGCCGGCCTGATCTCGACGCTGACCCTTCTCGGCTACGCGCTCGGGCTGCTGCTGCTGGTGCCGCTGGTCGACCTCGTCGAGAACAAGCGGCTGATCCTGCGGACGCTGGCCTGCGCCATCGTCGCCGCGATCGGCACCGCGATGGCGCCGACGCCGCTGATCCTGCTCGCCGCCACCTTCATCCTCGGCGCCTCCTGCGCCGCGATCCAGATGGTGGTGCCGCTGGTGGCGTCGATGGTGCCGCCGGAGCGCCGCGGACAGGCGATCGGCGACGTGATGAGCGGCCTGATGATCGGCATCCTGCTGTCGCGGCCGATGGCGAGCCTGATCGCGGACAGCTGGAACTGGCGCGGCTACTATGTCACCTCAGCCGTGCTGATGACGGTGCTCGCCGCAGCACTGGCGCGCACCCTGCCGACGCTGCAGCCGGCGGCGAAGGTCAACTACGGCGCGCTGCTGCGTTCGTTCCCGACCCTGCTGCGCGAGGAGCCGGTGCTGCGCGTTCGCTCCTGGACCGCGGCGCTGGTGATGGCCTCGTTCACTGCGTTCTGGGCCGCCGTGGCGCTGCGCCTGCCGGATGCGCCGTTCAGGCTCGACGCCAGGGGCATCGCGCTGTTCGCGCTGATCGGTGTTGCCGGCGCTGTCGCGACACCGCTGGCCGGCCGCTGGGGCGACCGTGGCCTGGCGCGGCCGATGCTGATCGGCTCGCACCTGCTGATATCGGCATCGCTCGCGCTGTGCGCTTGGGCCGGTGTACTGGAGTCGCGGATTGCAGCACTCGTCGTGCTGAGCCTCGGCACCATCCTGCTCGATCTCGGCATCACCACCGACCAGACGCTCGGCCGCCGCGCCGTCAACCTGCTGCGCCCCGAGGCGCGCGGCCGGATCAACGGCCTGTTCGTGGCGCTGTTCTTCATCGGCGGCGCGGTGGGCGCGGCAGCGGCATCCGCGGCGTGGAGCTTCGGTGGATGGACCGCGGTGTGTGCGGTGGCTGCGGCGTTCGGTGTGCTTGGATTCATCACCGACCTCGCCACGAAGACGGGATCGGAGTGAGCCGTATCCTGTAGGATGGGTAGAGCGAAGCGAAACCCATCAATTTGCTTCCGCGAGGAGACATGATGGGTTTCGCTTCGCTCTACCCATCCTACGAAGCTACGATTTCTGCACGAACCATCGTAACGCTCCCTTCCCAGCTGCCACGCCTGTTGCAAACGACGCCTGCAACAGATAGCCGCCGGTCGGCGCTTCCCAATCGAGCATTTCACCGGCGGCGAAAACGCCGGGCAGCCGCCGCAGCATGAACTGCGCGTTGAGTTCGTCGAACCTGATCCCGCCGGCGCTCGAGATCGCGCGTACGATCGGCGCCACGCCGGTGATCCGGATCGGCACCGCATTGATCAGTTCGGCCAATTCGGCCGGCGGCAGCGCGGCCAACGACCGGCTGGAGGCGACTGCCGCCTCCTGCAGCAGGCCGATACCGACCGGCGAGAGCTGCGCGGCCTTGCGCAGGAAGTTGGACAAGGATTGCTTGCCCTTCGCCGCCGACAGACGCGCGACCAGCTCGTCGCGCGCCGCATCGGGCCGCAGCGCCACGCTGAGCGTCGCCGTTCCCTTCGCGAGCACCGCCTCGCGCAATTCCGCCGACAGCGCATAGATGGCGCCGCCCTCGATGCCGGCGCGGGTGACGATCGCCTCGCCGCGCACGGTATCCGGACCAATCGTGAGCGCGACGCCCTTGAGCGGCTGGCCCTCGAACCTGTCGCGGAAGATATCCGACCAGGCAACCGTGAAGCCGGAATTGGCTGGCTTGATCGGCGCCACGGCAACGCCCTTTGCGGCGAGGATATCCGCCCATGCGCCGTCCGAGCCGAGCCGCGGCCAGCTTGCGCCGCCGAGCGCAAGCACGGCTGCATCGGCATTGACTGTGCGCTGACCGTCCGGCGTGTCGAACAGCAGTCCCCCGCGCGCGTCCCATCCAACCCAGCGGTGCCGGAATGCGAACGCAACGCCCGCGGCATCGAGCCGCCGTAGCCAGGCGCGCAGCAGGGGCGATGCCTTGAACGCCACGGGAAACACCCGGCCGCTGCTGCCGACAAATGTCGGCTGCCCCAGCGCCTCGCTCCAGGCCCGCAAGGCATCGGGTGGAAATGCCTCGACCGCAGCCTTCAGACGCGGTAGCGCCTCGCGATAGCGCGCAAGGAAATCCGGCAGCGGCTCGGAGTGGGTGAGATTGAGCCCGCCACGGCCGGCCATCAGGAATTTGCGGCCAGCCGACGGCATCGCGTCGTAGACGGTGACTTGTGCGCCACCTTGGGCGAGCACCTCCGCCGCCATCAGGCCGGCAGGTCCGGCTCCGATGACGGCGACGGTCATGCTCAGAGCTTGATCCCGGCCCGTGCGGCGGCCTGGGCGACATACTTCTGCGTCTGCTCGAACGCGCCCTGCAGCGCCTTCGCGGTCGACATGTCGCTGATCGCGTTGAAGTGCGCGGCGACGCCGTCCGGCGTCCATTCGGACTGCGGCAGGTTGACGCCTTCGGTCTCCAGCACGCGGATCACGGCAAACGAGCCCGCGCCGGCGCCCATGATGGTGCGGGTCGGTGCGTCCTCCGAGAGCAGGAATTCGACCGCGGGCGTGATCGCTTCCGGCTTCATCAGCGCCAGCGCCTGCGGCGGCAGCAGTTCCTCGGTCATGCGGGTCGCAGCCGTCGGCGAGATGGTGTTGACCTTGATGTTGTTCTTGCGGCCCTCTTCGGCGAGCACGTTCATCAGGCCGACCATGCCGGCCTTCGCCGCGCCGTAATTGGCCTGGCCGAAATTGCCGAACAGGCCGGACGACGAGGTCGTCAGCACGATGCGGCCGTAGTTGCGCTCGCGCATGCCGGCCCACACCGCCTTGCAGCAGTAGAAGGTGCCGGTGAGATGCACGTCGAGCACCTTGGCCCAGTCGGCAACCTCGAGCTTGGTGAACGACTTGTCGCGCAGGATGCCGGCATTGGCGCACAAGAGATCGACGCTGCCCCATTCCTTGGTGGCGCGCTCGACCATCGCGGTGACCTGCTCGAAGTTCGAGACGTCGGCGCCGTCGGCCATCGCGGTGCCGCCGGCTTTCCGGATCTCCTCGACCACGGTCTCGGCCGGCGACAGCGACCCACCGGTGCCGTCGCGCGCGCCGCCGAAATCGTTGACCACCACCTTGGCGCCGCGGCTGGCGAGCCCCAGCGCATGCGCCCGTCCGAGACCATTGCCCGCGCCGGTGACGATAGCGACGCGTCCGTCAAACCTGATTGCCATGCTTGTCATTCCTGCTCTGACTTCCCTGCTCCCCTTGTGGGAGAAGGTGGCGCGCGCGAGCGCGCCGGATGAGGGGTTCTCTCCACGGATGAGCACGCGGAGAGAGACCCCTCACCCGGCTTCATCTCGCTCCGCTCGATTTCGCCACCCTCTCCCACAAGGGGAGAGGGTACATGCCCGAGCGGCATGAAAAGGTTGGGGACTTTTGAGCAGCGATGGATGGCCGGGTCAAGCCCGGCCGGGGCAGCCAGGCACGGCCAGCGGGCGCGTCAGACCGAAGGGGTCATCGACCCGCAGGGTTTCAGGCTTTTGAGCAGATGCCCACTCCAGCACTCGTGATGCTCTTGAGCGTAGCTAATCGCGCCAATCACAATCAAAGCGACTACGACAATTCCGGCGACGATGTTTTGCACCATGGCTGCCACTCCCGGGACCGCACCGCCTAAAGCGGGCATCATGGACACCGGGGAACACAGCCGTCAATGCGCTACATGGGCCAGAGCAGCGCATCGCCTAAAAAACAGATTGGGGTGGCTCGCTGCACCTCCCCCGCTTGCGGGAGAGGTGGCGCAACCCTTCGCGGTTGCAACACAACCGCGTCTTGTGACCCTCAGCTGAAATAGATCAGGCCGAGCCAGTCGGCGACCAGCGCGGGCTTTTCCTCGCCTTCGATCTCGACCGTGACGTTGGTGCGCGACAACAACTCCTTCGGCTTGCGCAGCGTGGCTTCGGCCAGCACGAAGCGGCCGCGGACGCGTTTGCCCGAGCGCACCGGCGAGATGAAGCGCAGCTTGTCGAAGCCGTAATTGACGCCCATCGCGGTGCCCTCGAGCACCGGCATCACCTCGTAGGACATGATCGACATCAGCGACATCGTGAGGAAGCCATGGGCGATCGTGGTGCCGAAGGCGGTCTCCTTCCTGGCGCGCTCGGGATCGACATGGATGAACTGGTGATCCTCGATCACGTCGGCGTAGGTGTCGATGCGGCCCTGATCCAGCAGGTGCCACGAGGACACGCCGATCTCCTTGCCGACCATGCCCTGGTAGGTTTCCAGCGACACCGGCGGCTTCTTCCAGACTTCGTTCATTGGCTAACCTCTGCTAACCGGAGGTCCGCACCTTCTGCAGCTCCGGAAATTCTTCCTCGCGGAACTCGACACCGCGCAACGCATCGCTTCTGACATCGTCATGTTCGAGCCGGCGCAACTGCACGCGACGGATTTTTCCAGAAATCGTCTTGGGCAATTCGGTGACCAGCTCGATCTTGCGGATGCGTTTAAACGGTGCGAGCCGCGTGTGCAAATGTTGGAAGATCGACAGCGCCGTCTCCGGAGTGCGCTCGACACCCGACACCAGCAGCACATAGGCCTTGGGGACCGCGAGCCGGATCGGGTCCGGGCTCGGCACCACCGCGGCCTCGGCCACCGCGTCATGCTCCAGCAGCACGCTTTCCAGCTCGAACGGCGAGATGCGGTAGTCGGAGGACTTGAACACGTCGTCGGTGCGGCCGACGAAGGTCAGATAACCCTCGTCATCGGTGAACACGACGTCGCCGCTGCGATAGATCTCGCCGTCGGTGCCGATGAGCTTGCCGTCGTCGCCCTGATAGCCCTGCATCAGGCCGGCCGGCCGGGCGGCGCCGAGCAGCAAGGTCACCTCGCCCTCCTTCGCGGGGTGGCCGTCATTGTCGGTGACCTGCACGCGATAGCCCGGCAGCGGCCGGCCCATCGAGCCGACCTTCACCTTCTGTCCCGGCGAGTTGCCGGCCAGCGCGGTGGCTTCGGTCTGGCCGTAGCCGTCGCGGATAGTCAGCCCCCAGGCCGATTTGACCTGGTCGATGATCTCGGGATTGAGCGGCTCGCCGGCGCCGCACACCTCGCGCAGCGAGACCTTGAAGCTCGCGAGGTCTTCCTGGATGAACATCCGCCACACCGTCGGCGGCGCACACAGCGTGGTGACGCCGCAGCGGCCGATGATCGAAAGCAGTCCTTTCGCCTCGAAGCGTGGCTGGTTCGCGATAAAGATCGTTGCGCCGGCATTCCACGGCGCGAAGAAGCAGCTCCAGGCATGCTTGGCCCAGCCGGGCGAGGAGATGTTGAGATGGATGTCGCCGGGCTGCAGGCCGATCCAGTACATGGTCGAGAGATGGCCGACCGGATAGCTGCGCTGGCTGTGCCGCACCAGCTTCGGCTTTGCCGTGGTGCCCGAAGTGAAATAGAGCAGCATCGGGTCGTCGGCGTTGGTCGGGCCATCGGGCGTGAATGCGTCGGACTGCTTGGCGGCATCCTCGAACGGCAACCAGCCGTCCTGCGCCTGCGTCGCGCCGACCACGATGCGAACGAGGTTGTCGCTGCCGAGGCCTGCGAACTTCGCGACCTGATCCTGCGTGGCAACCACCGCCCTCGCCTTACCGCGGTCGAGCCGGTCGCGCAGTTCATCCGCAGTCAAGAGCGTGGTCGCGGGGATCACGACCACGCCGAGCTTCATCGCCGCCAGCATGGTCTCCCACAGCGGCACCACATTGCCGAGCAGCAGCAACAGATGATCGCCACGCTTCAGCCCCTGCGCGCGCAGGAAATTTGCAACCTGGTTTGAGCGGCGCGACAGCTCGGCGAAGGAAAGCTTGGTCTCGTTGCCGCTGGCGGCATCGACGATCCACAGCGCCGGCCGGTCGCGGCTGTCGGCATTATCAGCCAGTTCGGCGTCGAACCAGTCGAGTGCCCAGTTGAACGGCACCGGATCGGGCCAGCGAAATCCCTTCACCGCGGCATCGTAGTCGGTGCGGTGCTCGAGCAGAAAGGCGCGTGCGTCCTGAAATGTAGTCATCCGGCTTCACCTGACGTCATCCTGAGGAGCCGCGCGAAGCGCGGCGTCTCGAAGGATGGCCACAGACACCGTCTTTCCATCCTTCGAGGCTCGCTCCGCTCGCACCTCAGGATGACGGCGGTTTACTTCGGGGCAAGAGCCCTAACGTGCTGGATAATTCCGGAAAAGTCGACCCCGCCGTGGCCCGACGCGTCGAAGGTCTTATAGATCTCCTGCGCGTGCTTGCCGAGCGGCGTGACCGCGCCGGCCGCATTGGCGGCGTCCTGCGCCAAGGTCAGGTCCTTGACCATCAGGTTGGAAGCAAAACCCGGCTTGTAATCGTTGTTGGCCGGCGACGTCGGCACCGGGCCGGGAACCGGGCAATAGGTGGTCAGCGACCAGCATTGTCCCGACGAGGTCGAGGCGACGTCGAACAGCGCCTGGTGCGACAGGCCGAGCTTTTCGGCGAGCACGAAAGCCTCGCCGACCGCGATCATGGAAATGCCGAGGATCATGTTGTTGCAGATCTTGGCCGCCTGCCCTGCGCCGCCCGCGCCGCAATGCACGATCTTCTTGCCCATGTTGGCGAGCATCGGCTGGGCCGTCGCGAAGGCTTTGTCCTCACCGCCGCACATGAAGGTCAGCGTCGCGCCCTTGGCGCCGCCGGTGCCGCCGGAGACCGGCGCATCGACGGAGGCCAAGCCGTGCTTGGCGGCCAGCGCATGCGCCTGCTTGGCGCTTTCGACGTCGATCGTCGAGCAGTCGATGATCAGCGCGCCCTTGGCCATCGCCGGAAGCACCTCGTTCCAGACGCCGAGCACGTGCTTGCCGGCCGGCAGCATGGTGATGACGACATCGGCGCCCTTCACCGCGCCGACGCCGCTCTCGGCGATCGCGGCACCGTCGCTCTTGGCCTGATCGCGGGATGCCGCGACCAGATCGAACGCGGTCACCTTGTGGCCGGCCTTGACCAGATTGGCCGCCATCGGCCCGCCCATATTGCCGAGCCCGATGAATGCGACGTTTGCCATGGGAAGTCCTCCGCTTGCGACGTTTCTATTTGCTATCAGGAAATTTCAATTCGTCGGCGCCGATCTCGGCGAAGTAAGGCGCGACCATCTCCGGCGTCACCTGTTCGATCCGGGCCGGCGACCATGTCGGATTGCGATCCTTGTCGATGACGGCGGCGCGCACGCCCTCGCGGAAATCGTCGCTGGCGAACACCTCGAGCGCGGCGCGATATTCGCGCACCAGGCATTCTTCCAGCGTCGCGGTCGCGCGCGCCAGCCGCAGCAGTTTCAGCGTCACCACCATGCCGCGCGGCGACTTCTCGCCGAGCGTCTTCAGCGTGTCCCGTGCCATGTCGGAGTCGTCGGCCGTCAGCGCGGCGACGACGTCCTCCATCCGGCCGCGCGCGAACCAGCCGTCGATCCTGGCCTGCATCGCGGCGACAGGGCCAGCCGTCTCGCCAGTGGCGAAATCTCCGATCAGCCGGTCAATCTCGGCCGAACCCGTGCCCGGCGCAACCTTGGTCAGCGCCTCGCGCAGCGCCGGCAGCTTTGCGCTCGGCACCACGGCGTCGGCGAATTTGGCGTAGATCGCATCGGGACCGTTCATCGTGGTGCCGGTGAGCCCGAAATAAGTGCCGATCTCGCCCGGCGAACGCGACAGCAGATAAGTGCCGCCGACGTCGGGGAAGAAGCCGAGCCCGACCTCGGGCATCGCGAGCTTGGTCCGCTCCGTCACCACGCGGTGGCGGCCATGCGCCGACAGCCCGACGCCGCCGCCCATCACGATGCCGTCCATGAAGGCGACATAGGGTTTTGGGAATTTCTTGATCCGCGCGTTGAGGATGTATTCGTCGCGCCACAGGATCTTGCCGAGATCGCCCTTGACCTTGGAGCTTTCCCAGAGCGCGCGGATATCGCCGCCGGCGCACAGGCCGCGGTCGCCGGCGCCTTCCAGCACGACGACAGCGACATCGCGATCGGCTTCGAACAGGTCGAGCGCCCTGTCGATGTCGTGGAACATCTCCAGCGTCACGGCATTGATCGCCTTCGGCCGGTTGAGCCGGATGATGCCGGCAGAACCTTCCTTGCGCGCGATCAGATCGCCCTCGGCTGCCGCCGCATCATTCATCGCGCGCCCTCGATCAACTTGCGCGACACGATCAGCCGCATGATTTCATTGGTGCCTTCGAGGATCTGGTGGACACGCAGATCGCGCACGATCTTCTCGACGCCGTACTCGCTGAGATAGCCGTAGCCGCCATGCAGCTGCAGCGCCTGGTTGGCGACCTCGAAGCCGACGTCGGTGCCGAACCGTTTTGCCATCGCGCACAGCATGGAGGCGTCCGAATCCTTGCGGTCGAGCGCGGCGGCCGCGCGCCACAGGAAGGTGCGTGCGGCCTCGAGCTCGGTCGCCATGTCGGCGATCTTGAACTGCAGCGCCTGGAATTCGTCGAGGCGCTTTCCAAAGGCCTTGCGGTCCTTCATGTAGGCCAGCGCCTTGTCGAGCGCCGCCTGCGCGCCGCCGAGCGAGCACGCCGCGATGTTGAGCCGGCCGCCGTCGAGCCCGGCCATCGCGATCTTGAAGCCGATGCCCTCCTCGCCGAGCCGGTTCGCGACCGGCACGCGCGCGTTCTCGAACATCACGGCGCGGGTCGGCTGCGCATTCCAGCCCATCTTGCGCTCGTTGTTGCCGAACGACACGCCCGGCGTCTTGCCGTCGATCACCAGCGTCGAGACGCCGCCGGGTCCGTCGCCGCCGGTGCGCACCATCGCCACCAGGAGGTCGGTGCTGCCGGCACCGGAGATGAACTGCTTCTGGCCGTTGAGCACGTAGTGATCGCCGTCGCGCACCGCGCGGGTGCGCAGCGCAGCGGCGTCGGAGCCGGCGCCCGGCTCGGTCAGGCAGTAGCTGGCGATCAGCTCCATGGTGCAGAGCTTCGGCAGCCATTTGTGGCGCTGGGTGTCGTTGCCGTAGGCATCAATCATCCAGGACGCCATGTTGTGGATCGATATGAAGGCCGACGTGGTCGGGCAGCCCGTCGCCAGCGCCTCGAAGATCAGCGCGGCGTCGAACCGCGTCATCGCCGAGCCGCCGACATCGTCCTTGATATAGATGCCGCCGATGCCGAGGCCTGCCGCCTCGCGCATCACGTCGACCGGAAAGTGCTTCTTCTCGTCCCATTCGAGCGCGTGCGGCGCGATCTTCTCCGCCGCAAACGCCCGCGCCATGTCGCGAACCGCGATCTGGTCCTCGTTGAGAGCGAACTGCATCTCGCCGCCTAGCCCTGAAGGTTACCCCACCGTCATTGCGAGGAGCGAAGCGACGAAGCAATCCATTCTTCCACGCGGGGGATAGATGGATTGCTTCGCTGCGCTCGCAATGACGTTCCCGGAAATCACTTCATCGTCGGGATCGAGAACTCCGCGCCTTCCTTGACGCCGGACGGCCAACGCGAGGTCACCGTCTTGGTCTTGGTGTAGAAGCGGATCGAGTCCGGACCGTGCTGGTTGAGGTCGCCGAAGCCGGACTTCTTCCAGCCGCCGAAGGTGTAATAGGCGATCGGCACCGGGATCGGCACGTTGATGCCGACCATGCCGACATTGACCTTGGCGGCGAAGTCGCGCGCGGCGTCGCCGTCGCGGGTGAAGATCGCGACACCGTTGCCGTAGTCATGGTCGGACGGCAGCGCCAGCGCCTCGTGATAGTCGTGGGCGCGCACCACCGAGAGCACCGGGCCGAAGATCTCTTCCTTGTAGATCCGCATGTCCTTGGTGACGTTGTCGAACAGCGAACCGCCGAGGTAGAAGCCCTTCTCGTAGCCCTGCATCTTGAAGCCGCGGCCGTCGACCGCGAGCGTCGCGCCTTCCTTGATGCCGATGTCGATGTAGCTCTTGACCTTCTCGACCGCCTCGCGGGTCACCAGCGGGCCGTAATCGGCCGACGGATCAACCGAGGTGCCGATCTTGAGCGACTCGACGCGCGGGATCAGCTTTTCCATCAGGCGGTCAGCGGTGGTCTTGCCGACCGGCACCGCCACCGACACGGCCATGCAGCGCTCGCCGGCGGAGCCGTAGCCGGCGCCGATCAGCGCATCGACGGTCTGGTCCATGTCGGCATCCGGCATCACGATGGCGTGGTTCTTGGCGCCGCCGAAGCACTGGCATCGCTTGCCGGTCTGCGCGGCGCGCTCGTAGATATACTGCGCGATCGGGGTCGAGCCGACGAAGCCGATCGCCTTGATATCGGGATCGTCGAGGATGGCGTCGACCGCCTCCTTGTCGCCGTTGACGACGTTGAGGATGCCGGCCGGCAGCCCGGCTTCGATCATCAGCTGGGCCAGCGCCATCGGCACGCCCGGATCGCGCTCCGACGGCTTGAGGATGAAGGCGTTGCCGCAGGCGATCGCCGGCGCAAACTTCCACATCGGGATCATCGCTGGGAAATTGAACGGCGTGATGCCGGCGACCACGCCGAGCGGCTGGCGCATCGAATAGATATCAATGCCGGGGCCGGCGCCCTCGGTGTATTCGCCCTTCATCAAATGCGGGATGCCGCAGGCGAACTCGGCGACCTCGAGGCCGCGCTGGATGTCGCCCTTGGCGTCGGGAACGGTCTTGCCGTGCTCGCGCGCCAGCAGCTCGGCGAGCTTGTCGTAGTCGCGCTGCACCAGCTCGAGGAACCGCATCATGACGCGGGCGCGGCGCTGCGGGTTGGTGGCGGCCCATTCCGGCTGCGCGGCCTTGGCGTTCTCGACTGCGGCGCGGAGCTCGGCCTTGGAGGCCAGCGCCACCTTGGCCTGGACCTCGCCGGTCATCGGCTCGAAGACGTCAGCCGTGCGGCCCGACGTGCCCTTGACCTCCTTGCCACCGATGAAATGTCCGATTGAGCGCATGGAAAAACCTCCCTGAAGCACCTGAATCGCCGCTCCTCGCGGCGGGATCGCTTTACAAACCCTATTGACCCTGCATTTTATGGGATTCAAGTCCGATAAATTGCACCATAGATGTGCGGAAATGCTGGATCAAGGCGGCGGCACAATCGACTGGGACGACTTCCGTTTCGTGCTCGCTATCGTGCGCGGCGGGTCGGTTTCGGCTGCCGCCAAGCAGCTCGGCGTCGATCATGCCACAGTGATCCGCCGTGTCGACCGGCTGGAGCGCCACCTTTCCGCAAAACTGTTTGATCGGCGCAAGACCGGCTATCTCCTCACCGAGGCCGGCCAGCGCGTCGCCGACAGCGCGGAAGCGATGGAATCCACCATCGTCGCCAATCAGGAGGCGGTCGGCGGCTCGCGCGCCCATCTCACCGGCACGGTGCGGATCGGCGCGCCGGACGGCTTCGGCAGTCACTTTCTGGCCTCACGGCTGGTCAAGTTCGCCGAGCGGTATCCCGATCTCGATTTGCAGCTCGTCGCCACCGCGCGGCTGTTCTCGCTCTCCAAGCGCGAGGCCGACATCGCGATCAGCCTGACGATGCCGAAGGAAGGCCGCATCGTCGGCCGCAAGCTCCTGGACTACACGCTCGGGCTTTATGCCGCACCCGCCTATCTCGCCCAGGCGCCGACAATCGCCGCACGCGCCGACCTGCCGCGACATCGTTTCGTCGGCTACATCGAGGAGCTCTTGTTCACGCCGGAGCTCGACTATCTGCCGCAGGTCTCGCCAAAGATCTCCGCGAAATTCCGCAGCGCCAACCTGATCGCCCAGCTCAACGCCACCATCGCCGGCTTCGGCATCGCCGTGCTGCCGCACTTCATGGCGACCGCCCACCCCGAGTTGCAGCCGGTGCTGCCGGACGAGGTGCGGATCTCCCGCACCTTCTGGCTCCTGATGCACGCCGACAGCAAGGACCTCGCCCGCATCCGCGCGGTGGCGGATTACATCTACGAGACGGTGGAAGCCGAGCGCGCGCTGTTCAGCGGGGTGTAGTCTCTCCGTCGTCCCGGCGAAGGCCGGGACCCATAACCACAGCATTGCGTTGTTGAAGCGCGCTGCGGCCCCAGCGCCGCGCCACCACGACCATTTGGGGTAATGGGTCCCGGCCTTCGCCGGGACGACGATGGGGAAAGATCGCGGCTAATTCACCTTCTTCTTCGCCGGCGCCTTGGCCGCCGCGGCGCGCCCCAGCACCGCCTCGCGGCCCGCGCTCAGGATCTCGTCGGACATTTCGCCGCTGCCGGCGATGCGCGACATTACGATGGTGCCCATCATGGTCGCCAGCGTCGCCATCGCCTGCTTGCGGGCGGCCTTGCGCGGCACGTCGATGATCTGGTCGGCCATCATGTCGATCATCTGGTCGAGCTTGAGAGCAAACGCCTTGCGGGTCTTCGGGCTCTCGCGGGCGATCTCGGCGCCGAGCGCCGGGATCGCGCAGCCCTGGCCGGGATCGTCGCGGTGCATCGCCGAAAGATAGCCGTCGATGATGGTTGAAAGCCGCTTCTCCGGTGGCGTGTCCGCGGCGACCTTGCGCCAGCGCTCGATGGCACGGTCCATCGCGTAGCTGAACGCCTCGATCACCAGCGCCTCGCGCGAGTCGAAATGCGCGTAGAAGCCGCCATGGGTCAGGCCGGCGTCCTTCATCAGGTCGGCGACGCCGATGCCATGGGCGCCCCGCTCGCGCAGCCGCGTCGCGGCCTTCTTCACGATCCGCGCGTGGGTCTCCTGCTTGTGTTCTTTCGAGTAGCGCATGCCGGTCTCA
Source organism: Bradyrhizobium sp. UFLA01-814 (assembly GCF_046718885.1). Lineage (NCBI taxonomy): Bacteria > Pseudomonadati > Pseudomonadota > Alphaproteobacteria > Hyphomicrobiales > Nitrobacteraceae > Bradyrhizobium > Bradyrhizobium sp. UFLA01-814. The sequence continues at coordinate 14,325 of NZ_JAQOSR010000118.1, forward strand.
TGGAATGTTTCTAATCATATAATAGCAGATTTGCGGCCGGAATGCTGCAGTTATTTCGCCTTGTCAGCCATTTTGGGTTCCCCGCCGAGCATCGAAAATGTCGCGGTCGCGTGCACCGCAAGATTGCTCCTGCCGTCGCGGACGAAGCCCTCGGTGTAGCTGGTCTGGCGGCCGAGCTTGATCACCTTGCCTTCGGCGCTGATGGTGCCTGAACGTGCCGACAGCGGCCGCAGATAGGTCAGCTTGAGGTCAAGGGTCACCGAGGTCTGCCCCGCCGGCAGCATGGTCGAGATCGCACAGCCCATCGCGGTATCGAGCAGCGCCGCGGCGGTCGCGCCGTGCAGCAGGCCGATGGTGTTCTCGAGGCTCTCATGCGGCTCGAGTTCCATCACGATGCGGCCCTCGTCGACCACCGCCATGCGGAAACCGATCAGTTTGGCCATCGGCGGCGGCGGCAACCGGCCATCGCGGATCGCGCGCATCGCCTCGATCCCGGACATCGGCGCCGCCGCCTTCGCGATCGGTCCGGGCGCCTGCCATTCCACCACGCGCGTGCGCGTTAAGTCGGGCGAATGAAGATCGATGCTTTCGGCGGCGGTCATGACGGCTCCATTTATATGATGAATATAATTCTATAGATCCGCATCCCTCGGCGCAACCGCCGCGCCGGTCCCTTGACAGAGCCACGCTTTGTCCGGGACATGGCCCAAGTCATTCCGGGGCGACCCAAAGCGTCGAATCCGGAATCTCGAGATTCCGGGGTCTGGTGCTTGCGCACCATCCCGGATTGACTTGTCGATCAATTCCTGCGCCGGGACCAACCCATGGACATGCTCAATCCCCACTGCGGCATCGACCGCGACTCCAGAGGCGTCGTCCGCCTCACGATCTGCAACGCCGGCAAGCTGAACATCGTGAGTTCCGCCGTCACCAACGGCGTGCGCGAGGGCTTTGAGCATCTGGCCGCCGACCGCACCATCCGCGCGGTGATCCTCGCCGGCGAAAGCGAGCGCAGCATGATCGGCGGCGCCGACATCAAGGAAATGGCGACGCTCGACCAGACATCCGCCGAAGCATTCATCAGCCGGCTGCGCGACCTCTGCGAGGCGGTGCGCAAATTCCCCGCGCCGGTGATCGCCCGCCTGCCCGGCTGGTGCCTCGGCGGCGGCCTCGAGGTCGCGGCCGCCTGCGACGTCCGCGTCGCCGCGCATGACGCGATGTTCGGCATGCCCGAGGTGCGCGTCGGCATCCCCTCGGTGATCCACGCCGCGCTGCTGCCGCGCCTGATCGGCTGGGGCCGCGCCCGCTGGCTGATGATGACCGCGGAGAACATCGATGCGCCGACCGCGCTCGCCTGGGGCCTGGTCGACACCGTGGCAAAGCCCGGCGGCCTCGACGACGCCGTCGAGCACACCGTCAAGGCGCTGCTGGAATGCGGCCCCGAAGCGCTGCGCATCCAGAAGGACCTGCTGCGGCAATGGGAAGAGCTGCCGTTGACCGAGTCAGTGAACCTCAGCGTCGGCGTGTTCGGAAAGTCGTTCCAGACCGGCGAGCCGCAGCGGCTGCTGCAGGGGTTTTTGGATCGCAAGCGGTAGATACCTCGTAGCCCGGATGGAGCGCAGCGAAATCCGGGGCAGCTTTATCGACTGGCGCCACCGCCCCGGATTACGCTTCGCTTCATCCGGGCTACGCTAGCTGCCCGCGCTCAGCTCGAGACGGGGATCTCGATCAGGACCAGCGTGCCGCGGCCCGGCTCGCTCTCCAGCGCGATCCGCCCGCTGAGCGAGGACACCACGGTATTGAAGGCGATGTGCAAACCGAGCCCGATATTGCCCCGCTCCCGCCCGGTGGTGAAAAACGGATCGAACACCCGTGCCTGCAAATCCTCGCGGATGCCGACGCCTTGGTCGGCGCAAGCGATCCGGGCGAGCGCCTGATCCGGCTGCGTCACCGTCATGGTGAAGCGTCCGCCGCCGCCATCGGGATAGGCGTGCGCCGCCGCGTTGAACGCCAGGTTGCTGATCACCTGCGCCAGCGCGCCGGGATAGCTGTTGAGGATGATGCCTTGCGGGCACGTGACTTCGACGACCAATCCCTGACGGGACAGCAGCGGCCCGAGCTTTGAGATCAGATCAGAGAGCCATCCGCCGAGCTCGAACGTGTGACGCTCCTCGTCGGCCTGATGGATGGCGACCTGCTTGAAGCTGTGCACCATCTCGGATGCCCGATGCAGGTTTTCCGAGGTCAGTCGAAGGCCGTTCTCGATCCGTGCAATGCCCCTTGTCAGGTCGGAGCGGCGGACGGCGCTGCCGTTCAGCGCCTCGCTCATCGCGCGAAGGTCCGCCTCCATCGTCGTCGACGTGGTCAGCGCGAGGCCAAGCGGCGTGCTGACCTCATGCGCGACACCGGCGACGAGCTGCCCGAGCGAGGCCAGCTTCTCGGCCTGCACGAGGTGCGATTGCGTCGCGTGCAGATCGCGCAACGAGGCTTCCGAGCGCTCCTTCTCCTGCTTCAGCGCCTGCGCCGTTCGAAATTGCCGGCGCGCGCGGAACTCGCGGGCGGCGACGGCGTAAAGCGACAGCGCATATGCGTTGATGACGAGCGAATGATTGATGAAGCGCAAACCCGGCGGCAGCGCAGGCCCGAGCGATTCAGCGATGCACAGGGCAATCCATGTCGTGAGACAGAACACCGCCAGCGGCCCGATCCGCAGCGGCAACATGGTCGAGACGAACAGGATCACCATCATCACGCCGGGCGCCGCATAGGTGAATCCCGAGGGCAGCACGAGGTAGACGCTCGGCAGCACGCAGCCTGGAACGACGCAATAGACCAGAAAAATCGTCTCGGCCCACAGCTTCATCGCGGGCACCGAGAGCAAGGCGGTGAGCGGCAGCAAGACCAGCACGGCGACCCCGCCGCGGATCGCCAGCGTGGTCGCCACCACGTCGGGATAGAGCACCCAATCCCAGAACGCATATCCGGCATAGGTGAAGGCGCCGAGCAGCATCGCGACCTGGGTCCAGCCGATATTGCCCCTCACGTACTGGTCGACAAATCGGCGCTCCTCGACGGTGTCGTCGAAGCGCAGTCCAAGGCGGGTCAAAAGACGGAGCATTACGGTACTAAAGTATGAAAGGTCTTGGCGCCGGAATGGGAGCGTGGAAAATGATCTACGACAGCTTGCCTGCGCTGTCGCGTCCTTTTGGCGCGTCGGCGACCGCGGCGCGGCATCGCGCCGCGCCCCTCACCGCGCGTTCGCCGGGGCGTGGGTCGGCCAAAGGTCGGCGCGCCAGTGCAGCGCGATCGCCAGCATGGCGATGAATCCGGCGGCGGCGAGCAGCGTGCCGGTTGCGGTGTAGCCGATCAGGTCGATCAGGCTGCCGGCGGCGAGCAGCCCGAGCGGCAGGCCGTAGATCACCATCATGCGCACGCCCATGACGCGACCGCGCAGATGCGCGCTGGCATTGCGCATCAGCATCACGGCGGCCGAGATCATCGACATGCTCTGCGCGATGCCGGCGAGCAGCAGGCAGGCCATCGCGACCGGCATGGTCCGGAGCTCGACGAACACCAGGAGCATGGCGTACCAGGCGAGCGTCGCGCCGATCAGAAGCCGCGCGATGCGTACCCCGCCGGCCATGCTAAGCGTGATCGAGCCGATCAGCGAGCCCACCGCAAAGCTTGCCGAGAGATAGCCGAGCCCGGTCTGGTCGGTATGGAAGATGTCGCGCGCGACATAGGGCAAGAGCCCGTTGGTGAGCGGAAACGCGGTGAGGTTGGCGAGGAACGCGACGCAGAGCGCGGCGCGCATGCCCGGGCCGCTCCAGGCATAGACAATGCCCTCCTTGAGGTCGCGCAGCAGCTTTGAACCCGGCGCGTCGGCCGCGAGATCGGTCGCGCCATGCGACTTCGGGCGGCTCATGCAGAGCATCAGGATGGCGGCGACGAAATAGAAGCCGGCGATCCCGACATAGACATAGCCGATGCCGAGCGCCGCGAACAATCCGGCCCCGGTCAGGGCTCCTGCGATACGCGCCGAGTCCTGCGTGGTGCGCGCCAGGCTGATAGCGCCGACCAGCTGCTCCGGCGGCATGATGTCGGCGAGCAGCGCGCCGCGCACGCCGAGATCCGACGGGCGGATCACGCCCATGATCGCGACGATGATCATGACGTTCAGCGGGGCGAGATGCCCGGTCAGCGCCAGCGTCATGATGGTGCCGGCGAGCGCCGTATAGGCAAAGCGCATCACGGCGAGGAGATCGCGGTGCCCCATGCGGTCGCCGATCATACCGACGACCGGCGCGACCAGCGTGCCGACATATTGCAGCGACGCCAGCACGGTCAGCAGCAGCACCGAGCCGGTCTCGACCATGATGTACCAGCCGAGCACCAGCGTCTCGACCTCGAACGCCCAGGAGGTGAGCAGATCGGACGGCCATTGAAAGCGATAGCTGCGGATGCGAAATGGCGCGAGCGCGGAGGTCCGCGTGGTCCCGCTCAAGACGCGATGACGCGTGTCACGGCGTGTCCTGCCCTTTTTCCTTGTTCTTCTGGGTCTTGGTTCTTGGTCGTGCTTGCGGCGCTTTGAATCTGTCTTGAGTCGCTTGGGAAAATGCCCTGTTCCGGCAGCGTAGCGCCGAGGCGATGGGTGTCAATCGAAGCCGCCGCATGCGGCCATGCACGATGGTATCCGCAGCGACGGGATGGCGTATCCTCGCGAGTCGCAGGCCCTACATCGGCGGCACGGCGCGCCGCAGCATGAAATGGGTGGGTATGAAAGCGAGCAGCGGCAGGCCGATCATCAGGCCGGCCAGCCATACCAGCGGCGGCACGAAGCCTTGCGCCGCCCTGTCGCTGGTGCCGAAGACGTAGTTGATGTTGACCGGAGTCATGCCCGGGTCCGGCCGCGGTCCCGGCATCACAAAGTAGCAGATCAGCAGCAGCGCCCATGCCAGCACGCTCCAGGCGATCAGCGCGCGCTGGTCATAACCGAGCCGCCAGACCAGGAACAGCAGCAGGAACGGCAGCCAGCCGTGGAAGCCCGACAGGAACCGCAGGAACAGCGAGAGATTCTGGTCGAACATGTAGTCGGTCATTCCGGTGAGCGAGTAGCCGGCGACATGGGCGAGAAAATCGATCACCCAAAATGTTTGCGGCACAAGGAGTCCGACGGCGCACATCGAAATCAACAGCGCGTTCTCGGTCCAGACCCCGATCAAGGTGAGGATCAGGCAGACGTCGCAGAAATACAGGAAGTTGGTCGGCCCGTAGCAGTAGGTGTACACCGGCACCAGGACCGCCATGAAGGCGCTGAAGCCGATCTTGACGGAGAGCGGAATGCGGGCGGACGGCTGCTCGACGGCGATCACGGACATTGCGGCGGGACTTTCCATTGCACGATCCGCCAGCCCTAGCGACTGATCGGTAAACAGACCCGTATTCCGCAACCTTGAATTGATCGGCGTTCGGAATTCGGTTAACGCCAACTCAGCGGCGCCGGTACAGTTTTAGCTGCCCGCGCGCGAGATGATCGTGCTAGCATGCCTGTTCCGAAGCCGCGGAGGACGACATGAACGCCTTCGAAGTTTTCGCGATCTACCTGACGCCCTTTGTGATCATCGCGATCGCGATCCGGCTGCTGATGAAGCGCCATGCCGTCGACCTGCCGGACGTGCAGAAACAAGCGGGCTCCGCGCCGAAGCGACGATTTCTGCTCGGCGCCTGGCGGTCGGATTAGATCAGGTCGCAGACAAGCTCGGATGCGCCGCCGCCCGGCGAAATTCTCAATCATTGATTTGCCCGACGGCGCAAGGCCTCGCGACAAAAGCATTTCGCCTTATCCGAAGAGAAACTCGGTGTGCGTTCGGGCGATTCATGCCGCGAGAATGCGGACGTGTGACTCGCAAGGGGCGCCAAACACTCGGTGTCGTCCCTGCGAAAGCAGGGACCCATAACCACCGATGTTGATGGTTGCGCGATGTTGGAACGACGAGTCTCTTCAACAACATCCGCCGCGGCGTATGGGTCCCTGCTTTCGTAGCGACGACACCGGTGGAGACTCGCGTGCTCCTCATTCTCCCTGGTGTCATCATGAATCGAGGACCATCCTCATCGTCGTCCCGGCGAAAGCCAGGACCCATTGCCCAAATCTCCATTGCTGCGCGGCGCTGGGGCCACGATCCGGTTCATCACGGAAGGCGGTGGTTATGGGTCCTGGCTTTCGCCAGGACGACACTGGTGATTGTGGAGCATCCCAGCCCCAAACTCATGCGAACACGACATTTTGTCATGAGAGCCACAGTTGCATTTTTTGCATTGCATCATATGATGACAATAATTCAATCAAATCCCCGGCATTGAAGGGAATCCTGCCATGGCAACCAGCACCGATCCCGTCGTCATCCTCTCCGCCGCCCGCACCCCGCTCGGCCGCTTCATGGGCGAGCTCGCGCCGCTGCCGGCGCACAAGCTCGGCTCGCATGTGATCGGGGCGGCGCTGGAGCGCGCAAGACTCGCGCCCGAACGCATCGACGAGGTGTTCATGGGCAACGTGCTGCCCGCCGGCCAGGGCCAGGCCCCTGCCCGCCAGGCCGCGCGCGGCGCCAGACTGCCGGATGCCACCGGCGCCACCACCGTCAACAAGGTCTGCGGCTCCGGCATGAAGGCGACCATGCTCGCCCACGACATCATCAAGGCCGGCTCGGCCGAGATCGTGCTGTCCGGCGGCATGGAGAGCATGAGCAATGCGCCGTATCTGTTGCAGAAGGCGCGCGGCGGCTATCGCGCCGGCCACGATCGCATCATCGACCACATGATGATGGACGGGCTCGAGGACGCCTACGAGACCGGCCGATCGATGGGCGATTTCGGCGAGGCGACCGCGGAGGCCTATCAGTTCACCCGCGCCGACCAGGACGCGTTCGCGATGGAGACGCTGAGCCGTGCCCGCAAGGCGGTCGAGGGCGGCGCCTTCAAGGCCGAGATCGCGCCGATCACGCTCGCCGAGAAGGCCGGCCCGCGGATCGTCGCCAATGATGAGCACCCGCTGAAGGTCGATCCGGCGAAAATCCCCGGCCTGAAGCCGGCATTCCGCGCCGGCGGCACCATCACGCCGGCCGCCTCCTCCGCCAATGCCGACGGCGCCGCGGCGCTGATCCTCAGCCGGCGCTCGCTCGCCGATCGCGATGGACTGCCGGTTCTGGCCGAGATCAAGGGTCACGCCACCCACAGCCAGGAGCCGCAGTGGTTCACGACAGCGCCGATCCCGGCGATCAGAAAACTGCTCGACAAGGTCGGCTGGAGCGTCGGCGATGTCGACCTGTTCGAGATCAACGAGGCGTTTGCGGTGGTCGCGATGGCGGCGCAGCGCGACCTCGGCATTCCCAGAGACAGGCTGAACATCAACGGCGGCGCCTGCGCGCTCGGCCATCCGATCGGCGCCACCGGCGCGCGGCTGATCGTGACGCTGCTGCACGCGCTGGAGGCGCAGAACCTGAAGCGCGGCGTTGCCGCGCTGTGCATCGGCGGCGGCGAAGCCACCGCGATCGCCGTTGAGCGGGTCGCGCACTGATCCACTGCCTGCCCTCATGGTGAGGAGTGCGAAGCACGTCTCGAACCATGAGGCCCGGTTCCCGGCCTGCATCCTTCGAGACGCCCGCTCTGCGGGCTCCTCAGGATGAGGTTATACAGAGTCCGAAAACGAGGGAACTATGGCATTTTAGCCATGGCTCCCCCGTGCCATATTGCGCATCACGCAAAACTTTCACCGCAATCGATCTGGAACACAATGATCTCGAACTGGCTTGCTTCCACCCTCGCCCGCCGCAACATCCATTACGGCTGGGTGATGGTCGCCGTCACCTTCCTGGCCGCGCTGATCTCGGCCGGCACCGTCGGCGCGCCCGGCGTGTTCATCGTGCCGCTGCAGAAGGAATTCGGCTGGTCGACCGCCGAGATTTCCTCGGCGCTGTCGATCCGCTTCATCCTGTTCGGGCTGATGGCGCCGTTCGCCGCCGCACTGATGAACCGCTACGGCCTGCGCAACGTGACGCTGGCGGCGCAGCTGATCGTGGTCGCCGGACTATTGGCCTCGCTCGCCATGACCCAGGTCTGGCAGCTCATCCTGCTGTGGGGTGTCGTGATCGGCATCGGCACCGGGATGACCGCGCTGGTGCTCGGCGCGACCATCGCGGCGCGCTGGTTCGTGGCGCGGCGCGGCCTCGTGGTCGGGATCCTCACCGCGAGCGTCGCGACGGGACAGCTCGCCTTCCTGCCGCTGCTTGCGACACTGACCGAGCGCTACGGCTGGCGTGTCGCGCTTGGGCTGGTCTGCGGCATGCTCGGCGTCGCCGCCTTTGCCGTGCTGATGGTGATGCGCGACCGGCCGAGCGACGTCGGGCTGCGTCCGTTCGGCGAGACGGGCACCGCGCCGCTTGCCGCGCCGCCGCCGGCCAATGCGCCGATCGTGGCCGCCGCGCTCGGCACGCTGCGCGATTCCGCGAAATCCTCGGTGTTCTGGATCCTGTTCGCGACCTTCTTCGTCTGCGGCGCCTCGACCAACGGCCTGGTCCAGGTTCACCTGATCCCGATGTGCCTCGACTACGGCATCCCGCAGGTGCAGGCGGCAAGCCTGCTCGCCGCGATGGGGATCTTCGATTTCTTCGGCACCATCGTCTCGGGCTGGCTGTCGGACCGCTACGACAACCGCTATCTGCTGTTCTGGTATTACGGCCTGCGCGGTCTGTCGCTGCTGTTCCTGCCGTTCTCCGACTTCACGTTCTACGGGCTGTCGCTGTTCGCGATGTTCTATGGTCTCGACTGGATCGCGACGGTGCCGCCGACGGTGCGCCTCACCGCGCAGCGCTTCGGCGCCGAGCGCGCCAATCTGGTGTTCGGATGGATCTTCGCCGGCCACCAGCTCGGCGCAGGCGCCGCCGCATTCGGCGCCGGACTGTCGCGCACGATCTATCAGAGCTACCTGCCGGCGTTCTTCATTGCCGGCGCGCTGTGCATCTTTGCCGCACTGATCGCGCTCGCGATCGCGCGGCCGCAGCCGAAATCGGTGGCGGAGCCGAAGCCGGTCGCGGCCTGAGGCTGCTACCTGCGCGACCTGCGCCGGTCAGTACGACAGGATGGTGCGCATCCCGAACACCACGCTGTCCTTGATCCGATGCGTTTGCGTCGGATCGTTGGGATCGACGGCGCCGCCGCCGGGATGGGCGATGTATTGAAACATCGGCTGCATGGTGAAATTCGGGTTCACCACGTGCTGGTAGGTGATCTCGAGGATCGCCTCGTAGTCGCGGATCGGATACGGCGTGCCCGTGAAGATCTGGGTGTCGCGGTCGAGCGCGCGCGCGGCGTCCGAAATCCTGGCATAGATCGCGGCGATGCCGAACCGATCGTCCGGATACGTCTCGCTGAAGCCGGTGAACAGGAAGCCGCCGTCGACATAGGTGCTGATCAGGTTGCGATCCGACGGGCTGACCGAGGCGCGCATGAAGAACGCGACGCCCTTGTCCGCGTCCGGCCTGGCGCGCGCAAGCAGCTGCTCATAGACCATGAAGATGCCGTTGTCCCGCCGCAGCCATCGCGTGTCGCCGGAGCTGTCGGGATCGGCGAGCGACAGCCCGTCAGCCGAGAAGCGCTGGTCGGCGAACGAGCCCATGTGATACCAGGTGCCGCCGGTGATGGTCGCCGGCAGCCTGCTCTCGCCGATCTCGAACTTGTATTTCAGCTGGCCGATCCACCACGGCGGATCGTTGACGCGGAAATTCAACCCGTGGGCGTTCAAGATCTGCGGATCGTCCGTCCCCTGCGGCGGCGAAGCCGAACCGTCGAACAGTGCGAGATAGGCGGTGATGCGGTCGGACAGATTGGCCTTGAACCGGATGCCGGGCACGGCAAGTGGCGGCGACGGTCCGCCGGCCGGCAGAATGGTGCCGACAATGCCGGGCCAGCCCAGCGCCGAATTGATGAAGATGTCGTCGTACTGGCTGTCGATGAACTCGACGTCCGAGCCCTGCTGGCCGACGCGCACCGAAAGTTTGCCGCCGAGCAGCTTCTGCTCGATCCAGAATTCATAGAGCCGCGTCGCCGGCAGCGACTCGACGCCGGACACCAGGAACAGGTTGCCGACATAGCTCCGCGACAGCCCGTCGCCGTGGATCTGGTACATGTTGGCGTGGAAGGTCGCGCCGTTCCAGCCCATCGCCTTCTCGAGGTCGATGGTGGTGCCGAGATCGAGACGGCCGGTATAGGCCGCGCCGTTGCTGACGCCGCCGGAGACGTTGGAAAACCCCTCACCGATATAGGTCAGGCTGAACTGGTAGCCGGCCTCCTCGAGCGCAGCGCGGGTATCCGCGATCCGATCGGCCACGGCCTTGTCTTCCGCATGCGCCGGCGCGCCGAGCGCGAGGGCCGCGGCCACCAACATCGCGCGGGAAAGAACTCTGCACATCGGGAATGCCGCGGTGCGCTCGCGCTATTTGACGATGCCGAGCCGCCGCATCAGCAGATAGGCCAGCAGCGCCGACCCGGCCAGCAGGCCTGCGGCCACCAGAAATCCGCTGTCGACATCGGTCAGCGGCAATCCCTTGGTGTTCATGCCGAAGATGCCGGTGACGAGCGTCGGCGGCAGCAGCATCATGGTGACGACGGACAACGCGTGGAGATCCTTGTTGCTCTCCTCCTCGAGCTTGAAGCGCAGCTCCTCCTCCAGCAGGCGGCTGCGCTCGTGCAGTTCGACGATGTCGTGGTCGAGACCGTCGAGCCGCTGCGCGAGCTTGCCGGCCTGCAGCCGCAGCGCCGGGCTGAGATCGTCGGTGTTCTTCTGCTCGAGCCGGTGGAACAGCACACGCAGGCCCGCGAGCTGGCGATGCAGGCGCACGCAGGTGCGGCGCATCCGGCTCAGATTCTTGCGCAGCTCCGATCCGGTATCCTCGGCCAGCACCCGCTCCTCGATCGCATCGATATCGGTGCCGATCTTGTCGGCCATGCGGTCCATGGTGTCGGCGATCTCGTCGACGATCTTCTCCAGCAGTGCCGCGACGCTGCCGACGCGATGGCCGCCCTCGAGCACGCGGCGCGTCGCATCGGCGGAGCACAGCGCCTGATGGCGACCGCTGACCAGCAGGCGCTCGGTCATCGCAAAGCGCAAAAAGCCGGTCTCCCGGGTCGCGGCCTCAACATCCCGCACCAGGTCGGAAAACACGCCGTACACGCAATTGTCGACGACGTGGATCTGCTGGAAATTGTCGTTCGACAGCAAGAGGTCCCGCGCCAGCTGCGGGATGTGCATGTTGGCGAGCCATGCCCGGGTACGGACGTCGGTCAGGTTGAAGTGCAGCCACAGCCGTCCGTCATGGCTCGGCTCGATCGGCGCATCGATCGGAAGCGCCTCGGCGCGGCCGTCGTGATGCAGGCGGAACGCCCAGACCAGACCGGGGACCGCCTCGCGGGTCAGCAGCGACCCGACCGGAGCGGGAGGTGGATCAGCCAGCATGGCCGGCCCCCAAAGCAACCGCGCGAAATGACATGCCCAAACCCTCGCCCACGCGCAAAACCGAGCAAGCGCGTCCTTCGTCACAACATTGGAGGACGCGGCCGTTACAGTTTTATGTCAGCGCCAGCCCTACTCGGCGGCCAGGCCGGTCGGCGCGGCCGCTTCTGCCGCTTCCTTGTTGTAGTCGTGGACCACGCGACCGAACGGCAGCGTCAGGTCGGCGAGGAAGTGATGCGCGCCGACGACACGCTTGACCGGGAAATCGGCGACCGGTGCGTTGACGTGGGGCACAAGATGCAGCCGGCCCGGTCCGATCCAGGAGTCCTTGACGACGATGTCGGTCAGATTGATCGCGACCAGCTGGCAGACCTCGAGATGGCCGTCGACGCCGGGGATCATCTTCAGATTAACTTGCGTCTTCGACAGCGTAGCGCGGGTGACGTCGCCATTGCCCGCCATGCTCTCGTGCTTGTAGCCCATCGTGCCCATCGCGACGAGCTGGCCGGCATATTCCAGCGTACCGGTCAGCGTGTCCTTGACGATCTCGAGCTTGGGATGGGCGTACTTTTTCGGAAAGCCCCAGATCTCGCGGCCGGCCGCGATCGGCGGATCATCGTCGAGATACATCTGGCAGACGAAGTTGACCTCTTCGCCATGCAGGCGCGCGGGGATCACGAGGCCCGACTCGGTGTAGCTGCCGAAGCCGGAGCTGTCGGGCATCTTGATCCATTCGTAATGCACGATCGCCTGCTCGATCGGCTCCAGCGGCTCGGGCAGACCGGCGCGGATCAACTCCGGATCGGTCTCATAGGTGATGACAAGGAATTCGCGATCGATGAAGCGATACGGACCGGCAGGATAGCTCGGGCCGGCGGCCGGCATCGACGGAAGCTTGAGCAGATCTTCCCTGCGCATCGCAATAACCCCCTGTTTGAAAAATTTGCCCGGAAGCTAACGGCCGAGATTGACAGCGATGTGAGGGATTTCCGTCAGGTGCGTGACCTGCGGTTGCGCTTGCGTGACCCGCGTCGCGCTGCCGAGGCCAATGCTAACCATGCAGGCAGGCATGCCGGATGCACCGAGCGTGGGCGCCGCAATTGTCATCACCGCGTCATCGGCGCGCTGAATTCTCGCCGCGAATTTTTGGAGTGTCTGATATGGACGCGCGAACCCCGCATTTCGACGACATCGATCACGCGACGCCGGGCTGGCGTCCCGAGGGCTGCGATCGCGTGGCCCTGGTCCTGCAGGGCGGCGGCGCACTCGGCGCCTATCAGGCCGGCGTCTATCAGGCGCTTCATGAATCCAACATCGAGCCCGACTGGGTCTGCGGCGTCTCGATCGGCGCAATCAACTCGGCGATCATCGCCGGCAATCCGCCCGAAAAGCGGCTGGAGCGGCTGCACACATTCTGGGATCGCATCACCAGCCGCAAGATCTGGCACTACACGCCGGACGGCGACGTCTTCCGCAAGGCGCGCAATCTCACCAGCTCATGGCTGACGACGACGCTGGGCCAGCCCGGCTTCTTCACCCCGCATCAGACCAATCCGTGGTTCAGCCTGGCCGGCGCGCGCACCGCCACCAGCTACTACGACACCACGCCGCTGCGCGAGTCCCTGCTCGAGCTGGTCGATTTCGACCGCATCAATTCCAAGAAGATACGCTTCGCGGTCGGCGCGGTGAACGTGCTTTCCGGCAACTTCATCTATTTCGACAATGCCCATGACGAGATCATTCCCGAGCACATCATGGCGAGCGGCGCGCTGCCGCCTGCGCTGCCGATGGTGAAGGTCGGCACCGATCATTTCTGGGACGGCGGCATCGTCTCCAACACGCCGCTGCAGCATCTGCTCGACCAGGAAGACAACATGAACTCGCTGGTGTTCCAGGTCGACCTGTTCTCGGCGCGCGGCGCGCTGCCCCGCGACATCCAGGACGTGATGGCCCGGCACAAGGACATCATGTATTCGTCGCGTACCCGCTACAACACCGACGTCTATCGCAAGACCTACAATCTGCGCACCGCCCTGCACAGCGCGCTGGGAAAAATCCCCGACGATCAGCTCTCGGACGAGGAGCGCCAGCTCAAGAAGGCAAACGCCCGGCTGCCCGGCATCACGCTATTGCAGCTGATCTATCAGCAGAAGGCCTATGAGGGCGACGCCAAGGACCACGAATTCTCCGGCACCTCGATGCGCGAGCATTGGGTGAGCGGGCACGAGGACACCAAGCGCTCGCTGAAGCGGCGCGAATGGATCAAGATGCCCGAGAACGGCATGGGCATCGTGATCCACGACGTGCATCGGGAAGCCGAGTAGAGGCGCGGTCGCTCCTTCACCGTCATTGCGAGCGAAGCGAAGCAATCCATGTCACCGCTTGCGGAGGTGTGGATTGCTTCGTCGCTACGCTCCTCGCAATGACGGCTGGAGAGCCCTTACGGCCGCGTCGACATGTTGCTCGGCGGCCCGGCCTTGCGGATCGGTTCGGCGAGGCGTGCGAACTCGCAGAGCAGCGAGCGCGTCTTGCGCGGGTCGATCACCTCCTCGACCCAGAACTTCTCGGCCGAGCGGAACGGCGAGCGCAGCTTGTTGAGGCGATCCTCGATCTCGCGCAGCTTGGCGGCGGGATCGGCGGCCGCATCGATCTCGGCGCGATAGGCCGCCTCGATGCCGCCCTCGAGCGGCAGCGAGCCCCAATAGGCCGACGGCCACGCATAGCGCATCGAGAAGCGGTTGGCCGGCTGATGCACCACGCCGGCGACGCCGAAGGCGTTGCGGATGATGATGGTGCACCACGGCACCGTGCTCTGGTTGACCGCCGCCATCGCCCGCACGCCGTGGCGGATGGTCGCCGTCTTCTCCGCCTCGAGCCCGATCATGAAGCCGGGGCAGTCCATCAGATAGACCACCGGCAGATGGAAGGTCTCGGCGAAGTCGACCCAGCGCACCACCTTCTGGCAGGCGTCCGCGGTCCACGACCCGCCATAGTGGAAGGGATCGCTGGCGAGCAGCAGCACCGCCCTGCCCTCGATCCGCGCCAATCCGGTGATGATCGGGCGGCCGAAATTGGTGCCGACCTCGAAGAACGAGCCCTTGTCGACGACGGCATCGATGATCGGCCGCATCTTGTAGACCTGCCGGCGGTTGCGCGGCACGGCGGTGAGCAGCGACTCCTCGGCGCGCTCCGGATCGTCGGTGCAGGGAACGGTCGGCGGCAGGTCGTAGACCGACGACGGCAGATAGGACAGGAAGCGCCGCGCGTAATCGAACGCCTCCTCTTCGGTCTCGACGGCCTGATCGATCGCGCCGGCGCGAGTCTGGATGTCGGCGCCGCCGAGCTCCTGCT
>NZ_JAQOSR010000119.1:0-28891 GCF_046718885.1 Bradyrhizobium sp. UFLA01-814
TTCTTGTAGAAGTCCGGCATCACGAAGCCGCCGGAGCCGCCGTTGATCGCGATGTTGAGCCCGACCTGCTTCACGGTGCGCACGATCAGGATGAGGTCGTTGAGATACGACAGTGAGAACAGCGTGTTGGCGCCGGAGGCCTTGACCTTGTTGATCAGCGGGCTCGCGTCGGTGAAGCCGGCCGAATAGGGCTCGAACATCACGATCTCGACGCCTTCGCCCGGCGCCAGTTCCTTCAGCCCGTTCGAGGTCGAGGTACCGAACGCGGTGTTCTCGAAGATGACGGCGACCTTGGCCTGCTCGCTGACCAGCTTGGCCATCTGCAGCTGCGCCTTGGCGAATTGCGAGGCGCGCGCGAACGGCGTGAAGGTGTAGGTGCGCCCCTTGTTGAGCTGATCGGAGCTCGATCCGGTGATGATCGGGACCTTTGCCCGTTCGCAGACTTCGCTCGCGATCAAGGTCAACGCGCTGGCATAGCAGCCATGGATCGCCGACAGCTTGTTGCCCGTGATCAGGCGGTCGGTCTCGGTGCGGGTTACCGTGGTGTCGCTCTGCACATCCGAGACGATGAGGTTGAGCTTGGCGCCGCCGAGCGACTTGATGCCGCCGGCCTCGTTGACCATGTCGACCGCGAGCTTGGCCGCAGCCACGCAGCCGACGCCGATCTGCGCCATGCTGCCGGTGGTCGGATAGAGCGCGCCAATGTTGATCGGGTCGGCCGCCCAGCCGCGCAGCGGAACGGCGCCGAACGCGCCTGCCGCCAGCACGCCGCCGGTTTTGGCGAGGAATTTGCGGCGGTTCAGCTTCTTTTGTGAGGCTTTGGTCGGTGCGGCATTATTAATGGCCGACGGCTTGCGGTCCCCTGTCATGGCTTCCCCCCTGCGCGATCACGGCACGGTTGCTCCGTCCGCTCGCTTATTATTTTTTGCTCAAGCGGGGCGCATAAGAGCACGTAATTCGGTATTCGCAAAGGCGATATCGGCCGAACTCATCGGGAAACATGTCGTCGCTGGTGCGTCGCAGCAATCGCGCGACGCGCGCATGCGGATTGTTTTGCTGCGTGAGAGTTGCCGACGCACGCAACGGTATTATTGACAATCGAATGACCCGACGGACCGGCACGGACGGTGCCGGCCGGCCCGCCGGATCATTCGATCGGCCGCTGCAACTGTTACTCCGCGCTGGCCACCAGCTTGAAGCGCGGCTCGGCTTCCATCAGGCTGCGGAAGGCGGCGAGATAGTCGAGCGCCATGCGCCGCGCGGTGAAGCGGGTCTCGAACTGCTTGCGGATAGCGTCGCGATTGAGCGTTCCGAGGCGGCCGACGGAGGAGATCGCACTGATCTCGTCCTCGACGATGAAGCCGGTCAGGCCATCCTCGATGATCTCCGGCACCGAGCCGCGGTTATAGGCGATGACGGGCGTGCCGCAGGCCATCGCTTCGATCATCACGAGGCCGAACGGCTCCGGCCAGTCGATCGGAACCAGGAGCCCGATCGCGCCGCTGAGAAAATCCGGCTTCTCGCGGTCGCTGATCTCGCCGATGAACTCGACCAGCGGATTGCTGGTGATCAGCGGCTTGATCAACTCATCGTAATATTCCTGGTCGGCACGATCGACCTTGGCCGCGATCTTCAGCGGAATGCCGCAGCGGGTTGCGATCTTGATCGCGCGATCGACGCCTTTCTCCGGTGCGATGCGCCCGAGCACCGCGAGGTAGGACGGCTTCGCCGGTTGCGGCGTCAGCAGATTCTCCGGCAGGCCGTGATGGATCGTGCGCACCCAATGCGCCTGCGGCACCGGCCGCCGCTGCGCGTTGGAGATCGAGATCACCGGAATCTTGGAGAAGGTGTTGAAGACCGGCTGATGCTCCGGCAGGTCGAGCCGTCCGTGCAATGTGGTGACGAACGGCGTCGGCTGCCGCGAGAACAGCGACCACGGATAATAGTCAAGATGGCAGTGCAGGAAGTCGAACTCCTCGTCGTCGGCCTTCTGCCGCACGCGTTCCAGCATCACCATGTGGAGCGCATTGGGATCGCGGACCGAGCCGTCGAGCCGCAGTGCCTTCGGCCAGGTCGCATCGAGCTTCGCGGAGGTTTGAGAATCGCCACTGGCGAACAACGTCACGTCATGTCCAAGTGTTACAAGTTCTTCGGTCAGCCAGTGCACGACCCGTTCGGTGCCGCCGTAGAGCTTGGGGGGAACAGCCTCCGTCAGCGGGGCAACCTGCGCGATGCGCATCTCTCCGTCTCCTGTTTGTAATGTGGAATGAACTACCCTCAGCCCTCAGATGGCACCGACATGCCAAAGACGGGAACGTTCTCGCACGTGCGAGGTTCCTTAGATGTGGGAGATCTGTCGCTTCTTTCTTCCATCACACTGTGGTCTTGCTGATGCCATCTCGCTCCAACACGTTTTTGCCTACGCCAGCGTTGCAAAATTGTTGCGCAGTGATGGCCGCATCAAGGAATCCCACCGCCGCCCTTCACGTCATCGTGCGCGAGAGCTTCGACTAAAATTTTCTCGTTCACCTTCAACAGCTTTGCAGGACGTCATGGACCATCTGTCAGGATACGCGCATCGCCCATTTCCCTTTGTGCTGCGCTATCTGCGCCGGCGTCTGCCGTCGCATGTTGTGATTTTGTCAGCCGTGGTTGCGGCGGTTGCCTGTTCGGTAGGCACGCAATACGGAGTGAAGAATCTGGTCGATGCGTTGTCGGCAGGGCCGTCGGCCGCAAACGGCGTATGGCTGGCATTCGCTCTGCTCATGTCGCTGATCGCAGCCGACAACTTCCTGTGGCGGATCGCGAGCTGGACCGCGAGCTACACCTTTGTCAGCGTCACCGGCGACCTTCGCCGCGATATGTTCCGCCATCTCACCGGCCATGCGCCGAGCTATTTCACGGACCGGCTGCCGGGCATGCTGACCAGCCGGATCACGGCGACGTCGAACGCCGTGTTCACCGTCGAGAACATGTTTGTGTGGAACGTGTTGCCGCCCTGCATCGCAACCTTCGCGGCGATCGCCCTGGTTGGAACCGTCAGCGTGACGATGTCGGCGGTGCTGATCCTGATCGCGGGAACCATGGTGGTGGCCATGTTCCGGATGGCCGCCGCCGGCCGGCCGCTGCACGACGATTTCGCCAACAGGGCGGCTGCCGTGGACGGCGAAATGGTCGACGTCATCAACAACCTGCCGCTGGTGCGCGCGTTCTGCGGCCTCGGTTATGAGCACGACCGCTTCGATGCGACGGTCAATCGGGAACTCGTCGCGCGGGGGCGTTCCCTACGCTATCTCGAAAAGCTCCGTCTCGTTCACGCCGGCGTGACCGTCATTCTGACGATCGCGATGCTGGCCTGGGCCCTCAACCTCTGGCAGCAGGGCGCGGCGACCACCGGCGACGTGGTGCTGGTGTGCACGCTCGGCATCTCGATCCTCAGCGCCACCCGCGATCTCGCGGTCGCTCTGGTTGACGTCACCCAGCATGTCGCCCGGCTGACCGAGGCGCTGGCGACGCTGTTGCAGCCGCACGAGTTGAAGGACCATCCGGAGGCCGAGGCGCTGGTGAAGAGCGGCGCCGCGATCGCCTTCAACAATGTCTCGTTCCGCTATCCCGGCGGCCTGCAGGTGTTCGAGCGCTTCAGCCTGCGCATCCAGCCCGGCCAGCGGGTCGGCCTGGTCGGCCAGTCCGGCGGCGGCAAGTCAACATTGTTTACCCTTCTGCAGCGCTTCTACGACGTCGAGCAGGGCAACATCACCGTCGACGGCCAGGACATCTCGCGCGTCACCCAGCAGAGCCTGCGCGCGGCAATCTCGGTGGTGCCGCAGGATATCTCGCTGTTCCACCGTTCGATCCTGGAGAACATCCGCTACGGCCGGCCGGACGCCACCGACGACGAGGTGCTGCGGGCGGCGATCGCGGCGCGCTGCGACTTCATCGAATCCTTGCCCGAGGGCATGAACACCATCGTCGGCGATCGCGGCGTCAAGGTCTCCGGCGGCCAGCGCCAGCGGATCGCGATCGCGCGCGCCTTCCTGAAGGACGCGCCGATCCTGCTGCTCGACGAGGCCACGGCGGCGCTCGATGCGGACTCCGAGGAGGCGATCCGCGAGGCGTTGTCGCGGCTGATGCGCGGGCGTACCGTGGTCGCAATCGCGCACCGACTCGCGACGCTGCGCAGCTTCGATCGCGTGATCGTGCTGCAGGGTGGCCGCATCGTCGAGGACGGTCCGCCCGATATCCTCGTGAAGGGAAGGGGCCCCTACCGCGACCTGGTCGCGCGCGAGATGGGCCGCCTCTCCACCAGCGCGGCCTGACCCCGCGTTTCTCAAGCGTGTTTGTGCGTTCCGGTGCGTTCGTTCGAGCCGAAGTGGAGCCAAGCAAAGTCGCCAGAGGTTCAGATGGCAGCTGACGTCGTTACGCAGATCATCACCGCTCGCATCACTGAGCACGTCGCCGAATCGCCGTTCTACATTCCAATGACCGGGCCCGCGGCACGGCCGCGGCGCTCGCTCAAGCATGACGACACTTTCATCGTGCTCGACAGCCACGGCGACATCGGCGCCTCGGCCGGCGGGCCAGACGGCCTGTTCAACGCCGACACCCGCTACCTGGCGCGGCTGGAAATGGTGCTGGAGGAGGTGCAGCCGCTCCTGCTCGGCTCCAACATGCGCGACGACAATTCGGCGCTGACGGTCGACCTCACCAATTCCGACGTCTATCGCGACGACCGTCTCACGCTGCCGAAGGACACGCTGCACATCGTGCGCTCGATCTTTCTGTGGCGCGGCACGGCCTATCAGCGCATCGGCCTGCAGAATCACGGCGATCATGCAGCGAGCTTCGATCTCACGCTCTTGTTCGACAACGACTTTGCCGATCTGTTCGAGGTGCGCGGCGAGCGCCGGCCGCGGCGTGGCATCGGCTCGAGCAAGCTGCTCGGACCGACCGACGTGGTGCTGGAATATTGCGGCCTCGACGAGCAGACGCGGATCACCGCGCTGCATTTCGATCCGCGGCCGACGCGGCTGTCTGTCAACGCGGCGACCTATCATTTCGATCTCGAGCCCGGACAGGTCACGTCGCTGTTCGTCGCGGTCTCCTGCAACAAGCCGATCATGCAGAAGCCGGTGCCGTTCTTCCGTGGCCTGCTGGCGCATCGCCGCGAGATGCGGACCTCGTCGGCCGGCGCGGCCAGCATCGAGACCTCTAACAACATCTTCAACGAGGTGCTGTGCCAGGCGATGGCCGACCTCAACATGCTGATGACCGAGACGCCGCAGGGCCGTTATCCCTATGCCGGCATTCCCTGGTATTCAACGACGTTCGGCCGCGACGGGCTGATCACCGCGCTGCAGATGCTGTGGGTCGATCCGCGGATCGCCAAGGGCGTGCTGAAGCGGCTCGCGCTGTTCCAGGCCAAGGCGGTCGATCCGCTGGCCGATGCCGCGCCGGGCAAGATCCTGCACGAGATGCGCGGGGGCGAGATGGCCGCGCTTCGCGAGGTGCCGTTCGCGCATTATTACGGCAGCGTCGATTCCACTCCGCTGTTCGTGCTGCTCGCCGGGCTCTATCTGGAGCGCACCGGCGATATGGAGACGCTGCGCGAGCTGTGGCCAGCGGTCGAGGCCGGCTTGCAATGGATCGACGGCCCGGGCGATCCGGATCGCGACGGCTTCGTCGAATACCAGCGCGCCACCGAGCAGGGGCTTCGCAATCAGGGCTGGAAGGATTCGTTCGACGCCATCTTCCACGCCGACGGAACGCTTGCCGAGGGCAACATTGCGCTGGCGGAGGTGCAGGGCTACGTGTTTGCCGGCAAGCAGCTTGCCGCGCGCGCGGCGCGCAAACTCGGCTTTGCCGACAAGGCTGCGAAGCTGGAAGCCGAGGCCGAGCGGCTGCGCGAGCGGTTCGAGGAAGCATTCTGGTGCGAGGAGCTCGGCACCTATGCGGTCGCGCTCGACGGCGCCAAGCAGCCGTGCAAGGTGCGCACGTCGAATGCCGGCCAGACATTGTTTTCCGGCATGGTGCGGGAAGACCGCGCGCGACGGGTCGCCGCCGACCTGATGAGCCAGAAGTTCTTCTCGGGCTGGGGCATCCGCACCGTCGCCGCGGGCGAAGCGCGCTACAACCCGATGTCCTATCACGATGGCTCGATCTGGCCACATGACAATGCGCTGATCGCGCTCGGATTTGCCCGCTACGGCCTCAAGCATTCGGTCGCGCATCTGTTCAAGGGCCTGTTCGATGCCGCAAGCTATATGGAACTGCGACGGCTGCCGGAGCTGTTCTGCGGCTTCCGCCGCGAGCGGCGGCGCGGCCCGGTGCTCTATCCCGTGGCCTGCGCACCGCAGGCCTGGGCGAGCGCGACGCCGTTCACGCTGCTGGAGGCGGCGCTCGGCCTCGAGTTTGACACCGCGCGGGGCGAGATTCGCTTGCGCGATCCGCGGCTGCCGGAGTTCCTCAACGACGTGGTGCTGCGCGACCTCAGGCTCGGCGCCTCCAGCGTCGATTTGAGGCTGCGCCGCCATGGCGACGAGGTGTCGCTCGAAGTGTTGCGCACGCGCGGCCAGATCCAGGTGTCGATCGTGCTGACGCATTGAGCGTCGTCGCGCGGCACGCGTGCGCCGGGAAATCGCGGGGAGAGTAACATGCGTCCGAGGATTTTGATGATGCTGGTCGCAGCGGCGCTGCTGACATGCGCGGGTGTCCGTGCCGCCGACGACGAAGCGCCGGCGCCGACACCATCGCCGCCGCCGGCGGCCCAGGCGCCGCCAGCAACGCCTGCGCCGCCGGCAGCCTCTGCGACGCCGAAGGAGCAGGCCAAGGAGCCCTCAAAGGAATCGTCCAAGGAACCGTCGCCGCCGCCGTCGGTGACCGTGATCGGCGCGCGCGATGCGCACGGCATTCTCGGGCGCGACGTTCGCAGTTCCGCCAATGAGAACATGGGCCGCATCGTCGACGTCATTGTCGACCGCGACGGCAAGGTCCGCGCCGCGGTGATCGATTTCGGTGGGTTCCTCGGCGTCGGCAGCCGCAAGATCGTGGTCGATTGGAACGCGCTGCGTTTCGCCGGTGTTTCCAGCAAGAGCGACAGCATCACGCTGGACCTCAACAAGCAGCAGGTCAGCGCTGCACCCGAATACAAGGAAGATACGCCGCTGATCGTGCTGGGCGCGGCGGGAAGCCTGCATCCATGGGATTACGAACATTAGGGGGGTAGAGCTGGTCGCGCGTCCGAACTCTTCTTTAGAGACGGTTGGCGACGGTCGTGGCAAGCGATCAGCCGGCGGTACTAATGTTGTGCCGCTCGCCCCCGATCAAGGCAGTCCCGAGGAACCGCGTGCGCCGTCGCGCGAAAGCCAGCGCGGCCTCGACTGGTTCATCTTCTTCCTGGCCGACGTGCAGACCGGCTTCGGCCCGTTCGTCGCGGTCTATCTGACGACGCAGAAATGGACCCAGGTCGAGATCGGCTTCGTGCTCTCGATCGGCGGCATCATCGGCCTCTTGGGCCAGATGCCCGGTGGAGCGATCGTCGATGCGGCGCGCTCGGAGCGGGTCGTTGCGGGCTGTGCGGTGGCCGCGATCGGCGCCAGTGCGCTGGCCTACGCGCTCTGGCCGATCTTTCCCGTGGTGACGCTCGCCGCGACGCTGCACGCGCTCGCGAGCTGCGTGCTCGGTCCGGCGATCGCCGCGATCAGCCTCGGCCTGGTCGGGCCGCTTGCGATCGGCGAGCGGCTCGGCCGCAACGCGCGCTTCGCCTCGCTCGGCAGCGGCTCGGCCGCGGCACTGATGGGCGCCTGCGGCTATCTGCTGTCGAGCCGATCGGTGTTCCTCGTCACCTTCATCCTGGCGATCCCGACGCTGTTGTCGCTGGCCCGGATCCGCGAGCGCGAGATCGACATCGCGCAGGCCCATGGCGAGGCGAAACGGGAAGTCCCCGACAAGCGCGCCACCAGCGTCGTCAGCCTGGTGCGGCAGCGGCCGCTCTTGATCTTCGCCGGCGCGATGATGCTGTTCCAGCTCGCCAATGCCGCGATGCTGCCCCTGATGGCGGGCGTGGTGACGACACGGTCGAGCCAATGGGCGCCGGTCCTGATCGCGGCCTGCATCATTGTGCCGCAGGCGATCGTCGCGCTGTCCTCGCCGTCGGTCGGCCGCAAGGCGCAGGCCTGGGGGCGGCGGCCGCTGCTGTTGATCGCATTCGCCGCGCTGGCGATCCGCGGCCTGTTGTTCGCGACGGTGCGCGACCCCTATGTGCTGGTCATGGTGCAGATTTTCGACGGCATCACCGCGGCGATCTTCAGCGTGATGGTGCCGCTGATCGTGGCCGACGTCGCCTTCGGCAGCGGCCATTTCAACCTGGCGCAGGGCATTGTCGGCACCGCAGTCGGCATTGGCGCGTCGCTCAGCACGGTGCTGGCCGGCTATGTCAGCGACAAGCTCGGCAGCAGCACCGCCTTCATGGGCCTCGCCGGGATCGCCGCGTTCGGACTGTTCGTGATCTGGCTGGTGATGCCGGAGACGCGGCGGACGGCATGATGGCAGGGCGCAACCGCGGCATCATTGGCCGCCACCGACCGGACCAGGGATGCGGCTACGGGCCCGTTTTGCTGCGCGGCACCCTTTCTCCTGCATGTGCCGTCATATATGAGTGAATACATAAGTGATTTGCTGCTGGAACGAGCCCGATGGTCCCCAGGAGCGAGTTCGCGCGTTGAACCGTGGCGGCGATTAATCAATCCAAAATCGCGGTCTGGTACGGGATTGACGCAGCGCGGGCAGGCATTTCGACCGAGGAGCGGCATGGTACATCGAACGACGACGGCGCAAACCACCGGAGCGATGCGGCGTTGGGGCCAACCCGCCTTTGTGACTTTCGCGGCGATGGTCACAGTTGCGTCACTGACCGGTGGCGTCGCGGCGAAAGAGCAGCGTCCCGCGGCAGCCGTCGAGGCGACCGCGCCGCGCACAGCTGGCGAGCCGATCATGGCGATCGTGTCAATCAAGGCCCAGAAGGTCACGCTCTACGACGCCGAGGGCTGGATCTACCGCGCGCCGGTGTCGAGCGGCGTCAAGGGACGCGAGACGCCGGCCGGCGTCTTTGCGCTGATCGAGAAGGACAAGGACCACCACTCGACCCTCTATGACGATGCCTGGATGCCCAACATGCAGCGCATTACCTGGAACGGCATCGCGCTGCATGGCGGGCCGCTGCCGGGATATGCGGCCTCGCATGGCTGCGTGCGGATGCCCTACGATTTTGCCGAGAAGCTGTTCGACAAGACCCGGATCGGGATGCGGGTGATCATTGCACCGAACGATCCGGCGCCGGTCGATTTTACGCATCCGGCGCTGTTCGTGCCGAACGCGCAAGCCATGGCAGCCGCGCCGGCGCGCGCCGAAAAGCTCAGCCGCGAGGCCGCGGATGCCGCCAAGGCGGCCGACGAGGCGAAGAAGGCTTCGGTAGCCGCGTCCAAGGAAGCTGCACTGTTCACGCCGGCGTCGCTGCGCAAATTGCAACAGATGAAGACCCGTGCCGACGCCGCGGTTGCGTTGGCCGACAAGACGCTCGCCGCTGCCAAGACCGATCAGGCCAAGGCGCGCGCCGAGGATCTGAAGCAGAAGGCAGTGGCCAAGGCCGCGGAAGCGGCCGCGCAGTTCGAGGCCGCCCAAGGTGACGCCAAGCCGAAGCTCGACGCCGCAGCCGCCGCCAAGGACGCTGCCAAGGCGGCCGAGACCAAGAAGGCGGATGCGCAGAAGGCGGCGACCGAGGCGAAGCTCGCGCTCGAGCCAGTCTCCGTCTACATCAGCCGCGCGACGCAGAAGCTTTACGTCCGGCGCAACACCCATAAGCCATGGGCTGACGGAGGCGAGGTGTTCGACTCGAGCATCGAGGTTCCCGTCACCATCCGCGATCCGGACAAGCCGATCGGCACGCATATCTACACGGCGATGGCGCGCAACGATGCGGGCGGCCTGCGCTGGACCCAGGTGACGATCGACGACGGAGACAACGCCAAGGACGCGCTCGACCGCATCACCATCCCGCAGGATGTGCTGGATCGCATCGCGCCGACCGCCGTTGCGCGCTCCTCGATCATCATCTCGGACGAGCCGCTGAGCGCCGAGACCAACTATCGCACGGAGTTCGTCGCCGTGCTGAGCAACCAGCCCCAGGGCGGTTTCATCACGCGCAAGCCGACCCGGCCCATGATGACCGACGACATGATCGCGAGCAGGGACGAGGACGGTTTCGGCTTCTTCTATCAGCGCAGCTGGAATCCCCAGGCGCCGACCAATTATGGTAGCCCCCAATACGGCGCTCCCCAGTTCGGTAGCCCCCAGATCTATGGCAATCCTCAAGCCGCCAATCCGCGCCGGCGCGGCGGCCAGTATTACTGGCAATCGCAACAGTGGTAGTGAGGCGGGGGCAGGCCGCCCATCACGGCGAGCCTCCGACGGCGGCGTGATGCCGCCGTCGAAACGCACTGCGCTATGGACTGCCTTACGGGCGAGCTTCCAGGATCAGGTTGAACGGCGTTTCCGCGGCGCGGCGGAACCGCGAGAAGCCGCCTTGGCGCGCCACCTCGCGCAGTCTTGCCTCTCCGGCCTGCGCGCCGAGCGCGAGGCCGACCTCCTGGTCCAGCGACGCCGGCGTGCAGATCATCGTCGACGCCGCGTAGTAGACGCGCCCGATCGGATTGAGGTTGTCCTCCAGCCGGTCGTTGGCGAACGGCTCGATCAGCATGCAGGTGCCGTCGTCGGCGAGGGTGGAGCGGGTGTGCTTGAGGGCGCCGACAGGATCGCCCATGTCGTGCAGGCAGTCGAAGAAGCACACCAGGTCATAGCCCTTGGCCGGGAATGTCTTGGCGGAATGCGTTTCGAAATGAACGCGGTCCGACAGTCCCGCCTCCCGCGCGGACTTCCGCGCCGCCTCGATCGAGCCGTCGTGATAGTCGAAGCCGTAGAACGTTGATTTCGGGAACGCCTCCGCCATCAGTCGCGTCGAGACGCCGTGCCCGCAGCCGACGTCCGCGACGACAGCGCCTTTCTTCAGCTTGTCGACGACGCCCTCGAGCGCCGGCAGCCATTCTTGGACCAGATAGTGCTTGTAGCTGGTGCGGAAGAAGCGGGCGGTGCCGCAGAACAGGCACTCGCTGCGCCTGTTCCAGCCGACGCCCTTGCCGGTCTTGAAGGCGTCGGTAATCTTTGGCTCATCGAGAAAGGTCGCGCCGACAAGGCTTCCGACGGCGCCGAGGAAGACCGGGCTGTCCTCGTCGGCGAGCGCGAGCGCCTGCTCGGGCAGCATCGAGAATTTTCCGGTCGCCTTGTCGTACTCGATGTAGCCGGAGGCCGCCTGCGCCGACAGCCACTCCTGGATGTACCGCTCGGCCGTTCCCGTCGCCTTGGCCAGGGCCGCGGCATTCATCGGCCCGCCCTGCGCGAGAGCCCTGTACAGCCCCAGCTTGTCGCCCAGCAGCATCAGCGAGGCATTCATCGCCGCGCCGACATCGCCGATCATCTTTCCCATGAATGAATTGAGGCGCTCTTCGTTGACGTCCATGATGTTCCTCCATCGCAATCGCGTTTGGCCAAAAGTCATCATTCGCAATTTCACGCATGCGTCGTCGTCCAGCCGTGTGGCGACGTGATCGCCTGAAAGGTTCGGTGCAATGACCCGATTGTTACCGGGCCGGTGGGATCCCACAGCCGTCGGGCTTCACAAGCCCGCGAGGCGGGCCGCCTACGCCATCACGCGCGGCATGACCAGCCTTTTGTAGAGCGCACCATAGCAGGCGGCCGACAGGTCCCAGCTATAGGACTTGGCCATTGCGCTGGAGCGCATGGCGTTGAGCCGGTCCTTGGCGCGGTAGGCGTCGAAGGCGCGCCTGACGCCGCCGAGGAAGGATTCCGCCGACGGCTGCGCAAACAGAAAGCCAGTCTCGCCGTCGGCGATGGTTTCCGCAAGCCCGCCGGTCTGATGGCCGATCGGCAGCGAGCCGAAGCGCTGCGCATACATCTGGCTGAGGCCGCAGGGCTCGAAGCGCGACGGCATCAAAGTGAAATCGCTGCCGGCGAAAATCCGGCGCGCCTGCCCGTCGTTGAAGCCGATGATCACGCCGATCGCATCGGGCCGGCGGCGATGCGCGGCCACCAGCGCATCCTCGATGGCGGGCTCGCCGCTGCCGGTGACGACGATCTGTCCGCCGTCCCTGATGATCTCGTCGGCGGCGGATAGCACGAGGTCGACGCCCTTCTGATGCACGAGGCGTGCGACGAGGCCAAAGATCGGCCCGCGCGAGACCGCGAGCCCGAACTGGCGGCGGACATAGTCGGCGTTGGCCTGCTTGCCCTTCCAGTCGCCGGAGCCGAACGGCTGTGCGAGCTGCGCGCAGTGGCGCGGGTCCCAGCTTTCGTCGATGCCGTTCAGGATGCCGGTCAGCTGGTCGGCGTCGGAGCGCACGCGGAGCAGGCCTTCCAGGCCGCAGCCGAGCTCTGCGGTCGTGATCTCCCTGGCATAGGTCGCGCTGACCGTGGTCAGATGCGAGGCGTAGACGAGGCCGCCCTTGAGGAAGGAGAGCTTGTCGTAGAACTCCAGCCCGTCGATGTGGAACGAGCTTTCCGGTGCGCCGATCCGCCGCAGCGAGTCCTTTGGAAACAGGCCCTGATAGGCGAGATTGTGGATGGTCAGGATCGACGGAATCCGCGCGCCACGCCAGGCGAGGTAGGCCGGTGTGAGCGCGGCCTGCCAATCGTTGGCGTGTACGAGGTCCGCTGCCCAATTCTTGTCCAGCATCCCGGCTGCAAGTTCGGCAGCGGCGGAGGCAAAGCGGCCGAAGCGGATGTCGTTGTCGGGCCAGTCGCGGCCGGACTCATCGCCATAGGGATTGCCCGGCCTCTCGTAGAGTTGCGGACACAGCAGCACGTAGACCGGAAGTCCGTCCCTGGTCGACGCACGCCCGAGCGTGCAGGCCGGCATCTCGGCGAGCGCTCGGCATTGCCCAACGATTTCAATATGCGTGAACTGTTCGACCACATCCCGGTAGCCGGGAAGCATGATCCTGACGTCGCTCCAAGGGCGGAGCGCCCGCGGAAGGGCAGCGGAAACGGCGGCGAGCCCGCCCACGCGGACGAAATCGTCCATCTCCGTCGTGACGAATAAGACCTTCAACAAGCGCCCTCGTTCCAGCCCGTGACAGGGCTATGCAAGATCGGGTCCAATCTGCCTTTGAGTAAAATGCAAGACGGCCCGCGCTCCCGGTCTGGACGAGACGCTTTCCTGCCAGGGCGGCTCACTTTAGGGTCACGCGACGCCGAACAACCAATGACGAAGGTGGAGGAAGCCTTGCCGACGACCATAGCCGCTGACGATGAGGGGAATTTGACACGGAGCTTCGACGGCCTTCGTGTGCTCGATTTTTCGACCACGATCGCCGGACCTCATTGCACGCGGATGCTCGCCGACATGGGCGCGGAGGTGATCAAGATCGAGCCCGCTGAGGGCGAGACGATGCGGACGCGGCCGCCGGTGCGCAACAATTGCTCGACGGCGTTCGGCCAGCTCAATATCGGCAAGAACAGCCTGGTGCTCGACCTGAAGTCGGCGGCCGGCGTCGAAGCCGTGCGCCGGCTGATCGCCACCGCCGACGTGCTGGTGGAGAATTTCCGTCCCGGCGTGATGCGGCGGCTGAAGCTCGATTACGCCTCGGTCCGCGACATCAATCCGAAGCTGATCTTTTGCTCGATCTCCGGCTATGGCCAGACCGGCCCGTCGGCGGAATTGCCGGCCTATGCGCCGGTGATCCATGCCGCCTCGGGCTACGAGATGGCACATCTCGCCTATCAGCCGGGACGCAGCCGGCCGGACTATTGCGGCATCTATCACGCCGATGTGCTGACCGGCGTTTACGCCTTCGGTGCGATCTCGGCGGCGCTCTACCAGCGCGCCGCCGGCGGAAAGGGCCAGCACATCGACGTCTCGATGCTGGAATCGATGCTGAGTCTGACCCTGAACGAGTTGCAATGGTCGCAATTCGAGGTGAAGCAAACCCAGCGCCCGATGTTCGGCCCGATCGAAACCACCGACGGCTACGTGATGGTGGCGATCGCCAGCGAGAAGACGTTCCAGAACCTGATGCAGGTGATCGGCCGTCCCGATTGGGTGTCCGACCCCCGCTTCGCCAAATATGCCGATCGGCGGGACAACTGGGCGGGCCTGATGGAGGGCGTGGAGGCGTGGTCGCGCTCGGTCAGCACGCAGGCCTGCCTTGCCGCGCTCAATGAATATGGCGTGCCGTCATCGGCCTATCGCACCGTGCGCGAGGCACTCGCCGATCCGCAAATCGCCCATCGCGGCGCGCTGGCCGAAGTTGCGGACGGCGGCGGCAGCTTCAAGGTGCTCAATCTGCCGTTCCGCATGTCCGGCGCGACGGTCGGTGCGCGCAAGCGGATGTCGACGCTCGGCGAGCACACACTGTCCTATCTGAAGGAGATCGGGCTCTCCGAGGATCAGATCGCAGGCTTCGCAGCGCAACCGGCGAAGACGGGTGCGTAGTTAGATCATGATCCGAACCCGGAGGGCCGCGTTCGCGCAAAGTGGGTACCGGTTTTCCGAAAGATCATGCTCGAACAAGTAGATCAGATCACGATGCGAGCTCATGAGATCGCATCGTGATCGCCCTGCGGCTTTTCATCCGCATTACGGTCTTGTCGCGCGCGGCGATTCCGGACAATCTGCCGCCCAACAGACGACGATCCGGAACACCGGACGTCGCCCACCTGGGAGGGAGCATTGATGAAGCTGGTCGGGCGCGCGCGCGCAGTTGCGCGCATATTTCTTGTGGCGGGATTAGGTGGGGCGATGTCAGCTGCACCGGCCCATGCGCAGAAGCAGGGGGGCACGCTCACCGTCGGCCAGGAACTGGACATTCCGGGCTTCGACCCGCTCAAGGTCGGCGTCTACGACACGTCGGCCAACACCGCTGCGGCCGCGATCTTCGACACGCTGACGACGCTCGACGACAAGGGCGAGCCGAAGCCGAAGCTCGCGCTGTCGTGGACGCATTCCGACGACTTCAAGACCTGGACCATCAAGCTGCGACCCGGCGTGAAATTCCACGACGGTACGCCGTTCAATGCGCAGGCGGTGAAGGAGAACTTCGACCGCCAGAAGGACCCGGCCAACAAGTGCCGCTGCGCCTTCTACATCACGAGCATCATCAGTGTGCAGGCGGTCGATGACCTCACGGTGGTCTACAATTTCAGCGACCCGTCGGTGAACTTCCCGGCGACCCAGTCGATCCAGAGCTCCAACAACGTCATGCAGTCACCGACCGCATGGAAGACCAAGGGCGACGACTACAACCGCAACCCGGTCGGCACCGGACCCTACATCCTGAAATCCTGGACCGCCGGCGACCGCATGCTGCTGGAGAAGAATCCGGACTACTGGGACAAGGGTAAGCCCTATCTCGATCGCATCATCTTGAAGCCGCTGCCGGATGCGCAGTCGCGCTTTGCCTCGCTGCAATCGGGAGAGGCCGACATCATCTGGGACGACGAGGCCGACGCCGACAACATTATCAAGGCGCGCAAGGACACCACTCTGACCGTTCATACCTATCAAGGCTCGGGGGCTGCAGTCGCCGCCTTCAACACCAAGGTCCCGCCGTTCGACGACGTGCGCGTGCGCCAGGCGCTGGTGATGGCGCTCGACCGCGCGAAGATGTCGCAAGCGATCACCAATGGCCTGGCGCGACCGGCCAGCAATCCCTATGGCGACGGCTCCTGGGTGAAGTGCAAGGATGATGGCGCGTTGCCCTACGATGTCGAAAAGGCCAAGGCGTTGATCAAGGATTACGGCAAGCCGGTCGAGTTCAAAATGCTGGTCACGGCGACGCCGCGCGGCCGCACCGGTGGTCAGGTGTTGCAGCAATTCTGGAAGCGCATCGGCGCCAATATGGAGATCGAGCAGGTCGATCAGGCGACCATTCCGCCGCGCGCCTTCATGCGCCAGTTCCAGCTCACGCCCTGGCGCATCGTCGATCTCGCCGATCCGGATCCGCAGATGTACGCCAATTTCCACACCGGCAGCCCGATTGCGCTGGCGAACTACTCCAATCCGGAGCTGGACCGGCTGCTGGAGCATGCGCGAACCACCGCCGACGTTGCCCAGCGTACCGAGGATTACTGCGCGATCAGCCGACTGATCAACAAGGAGGCGATCTGGTTCTGGACCTTCCAGAACACCTACTACGCGATCTCGAGCGCGAAGGTGAAGGGCGTGCCGAAGATGTTCAACGGGGTGCTCGACGTCTCCTACGCCTGGAAGGAATAGCCTTTCATGCTGTTCTTCGTCGCGCGCAGGCTCCTGTACCTCGTACCGGTGCTGATCGCGGTCTCGGTGCTGACCTTCGTGATCGCCTCGCTGTTGCCTGGCGATCTGGCCTACGTGATCCTCGGCGACCAGGCGACGCCAGAGAACGTCGCGGCGCTGCGTCACGACATGGGGCTCGATCAGCCGATCTGGCTGCGCTATCTCGGCTGGCTGTGGCACATCCTGCAGGGTGATTTCGGACGGTCCTTCCGCACCGGGCAGACCGTATTGCAGGCGGTCAGCGAACGCGTCCCGATCTCGTTCGAGCTGATGATCCTGGCCGAGCTGATCGGGCTTGCGATCGGCGTGCCGCTCGCGATCGCCTGCGCGGCCAAGGCCGGCAGCGCGTTCGACCGCTTCATGACCGGCTCGGCGTTCGGCATGCTGTCGGTGCCGACTTTCCTGTCCGCGATCCTCTTGATCTATCTGTTTGCGGTCGAGCTGCGCCTGCTGCCGGCGACCGGCTATGTGCCGTTCACCGAGGACCCGGTCGCCAATCTGCGCTTCATGGTGCTGCCGGCGTTGACCCTCGGGCTTGCGGAATGGCCGGGCATCATGCGCGTGCTGCGCTCCGACATGATCGCAGCGCTGCAGGAGGACTATATCGCGCTCGCCAAGGCGAAGGGCCTCAAGCCGTCGCGCATCCTGTTCGTGCACGCGCTGAAGCCGTCGTCGCTGACGCTCGTCACCATCACCGGCATCAATATCGGCCGCCTGATCGGCGGCGCCGTCATCGTCGAGTCGATCTTCGCCTTGCCGGGGATCGGCCGCCTCCTGGTCGGCGCGATCTATACCCGCGATCTGATCATTCTGCAGGGCGTGGTGCTGCTGGTTGCCGCGGGCTTCGTGATCATGAACTTCGTCGTCGACATGCTCTACGCCCTTCTCGATCCGAGGATCCGCCATGGCCACGCTTGAGCTCAGCCTCGAGGAAGAGGCCGGTGCGACGCCGGTCCGGCGCCGCCGCGGGCTCGGCATGCTGTTCTGGATCGCGATCGGCTGGATGGCGCTGGTGTTCGCGGTCGCGATCTTTGCCGACCTGCTGCCGCTGCCGAGCCCGACCGACATGGACATGCTGGAGCGGCGGGCGCCGATCTCGGCCGAGCATTGGCTCGGCACTGACGGTCTCGGCCGTGACGAGCTGTCGCGGTTGATCTATGGCGCGCGCATCTCGCTGATCGTCGGCCTCTGCGCACCGATGATCGGTGTCACGATCGGCGGCGCGCTCGGCATGCTCGCGGGCTATTTCCGCGGCCGGTTCGAATCCTTCGTGGTCGGCAGCATGGACGTGCTGCTGGCGTTCCCGCCGCTGATCCTGGCGCTTGCGGTCACCGCCTATCTCGGCCAGTCGATCTTCAATCTGACCTGCATCCTCGGCGTGCTCGGCATTCCCGCCTTCATGCGGGTGGCGCGGGCGGCGACCCTGTCGCTGGCGCGGCGCGAATTCGTCATCGCGGCGCAGGCGCTCGGCGCCACGCATGCGCGCATCCTGCTGCGCGAGCTGCTGCCCAATGTGATGCTGCCGCTGCTTGCCTTCTTTCTGCTTGGCGTCGCCGTCACCATCGTGGTCGAGGGGTCGCTGTCGTTCCTCGGCCTCGGCGTGCCGCCGCCGATCTCGAGCTGGGGCAGCATGATCGGGGAGGGCCGTGAAAGCCTCGAGGTGGCGCCGCGGCTCGCCTTCATTCCGGCGATCGCGATGTTCCTGACCGTGCTTTCGTTCAACCTGATCGGCGATACGATGCGCGCGCTGACCGATCCCAGGCAGGGGGCGCTATGAGCCGCACGCTGCTCTCGGTCGAGAATGCGGTGGTCGACCTGCCGACGCCGCGCGGCAATCTGCGGGCGGTCGATCATGTCGATCTCGCCGTCGGCGCCGGCAGGACGCTCGGCATCGTCGGCGAGTCCGGATGCGGCAAGACCATGCTGTCGCGCGCGATCCTGCAGCTGCTGCCCAAGAAGGCGAAACTGTCCGGCCGCGTGATGTTCGACGGGCAGGATCTGACGAAACTGCCGGCGGAGAAATTGCGCAAGCTGCGCGGCCGCTCGCTCGCGGTCGTGTTCCAGGACCCGATGACCTCGCTCAATCCGGTGCTGACCATCGGCACCCAGCTGATCGAGACCATTGTGGAACATCTCGAGCTCGACGTGGCCCAGGCCCGGCAGCGCAGCATCGAACTGTTGGCGGCGGTCGGCATTCCCGCGCCCGAGCAGCGCCTGGCGCAATATCCGCACCAGCTCTCCGGTGGCATGCGCCAGCGCGTCGCGATTGCGGTGGCACTGTCCTGCGAGCCACAGCTCCTGATCGCGGACGAGCCGACCACCGCGCTCGACGTCACGATCCAGGCCCAGATCCTCGATCTCTTGGCGCGCGAGCAGCAGCGCCGTCACATGGCGATGATCATCATCACGCATGACCTCGGCGTGGTCGCCGGCCGCACCGACGAGGTCGCTGTGATGTATGCCGGGCGCGTCGTCGAACGCGCGCCGACGCCCGCCTTGTTCAAGCAGATGCGGATGCCCTACACCGAGGCGCTGCTCGCCGCGCTGCCGAAGCTCGACGTCGCGCCGCATACGCCGCTGCCGGCGATTTCGGGGCGGCCGCCCGACCCGACCCGACCGCTCAAGGGCTGCTCGTTCTCGCCGCGCTGCCGCTATTCCGCGGAGCGCTGCGGCACGGAGAAGCCGCAGCTCAGCCGGGCGGAAACGCCGGAGCATCTCTACGCCTGCTTCCATCCGATCACCGCGGGGGTCGGCGCATGATGCTGCAGGCAGCACCCGATCCGCTGATGAAGGTGGAAAACCTCGTCGTCGAATATTCGGTGGGGGGCAAGACCATCCATGCCGTCTCCGATGTCAGCCTCGAGATCGCGCGCGGCGAGACGCTGGGGCTGGTCGGCGAATCCGGCTGCGGCAAGTCCACCCTTGGCCGCGCGGTGCTGCAACTGCGCCAGTCCGTCTCCGGCAAGGTGCTGTTCGATGGGCACGATCTCACCACGCTGAAGGGCGAGCCACTGCGCAAGATGCGCCGGCGCGTGCAGCTGATCTTCCAGGACCCGATTGCCTCGCTCAATCCGCGGCGGCGGATCGGCGACATCGTCGCCGAGCCGCTGGTGATCGCGGGCGTCAAGGATCCCGAGGAACGCCGGCGGCGCGTCAGCGACGTGCTGTCGGCGGTCGGCCTCGATCCGGCGCTGGTGAGCGGGCGCCTGCCGCATGAATTCTCCGGCGGACAATGCCAGCGCATCTGCATCGCCCGTTCGCTGGTGCTCAATCCGGAATTCGTGATCTGCGACGAGCCGGTGTCCGCGCTCGACGTTTCAATTCGTGCCCAGATCCTCAATCTGCTGGAGGAGATGAAGGCGCGCTACGGCCTGACCCTGCTGTTCATCGCCCACGACCTTGCCGTGGTGAAGGTGGTCTCAGATCGCGTCGCGGTGATGTATCTCGGCCGGCTCTGCGAGGTCGGTCCGTCGGAGCAGCTGTTTGCACGGCCGGCGCATCCCTATACCGCGCTGCTGATCGAGGCGATCCCGGTGCCGGATCCGGATGTCCGCCCGACCCAAAGCGTGCCGGTCGGCGAGCCGCCGTCGCCGATTGCGCCGCCCTCCGGCTGCCGCTTCCGCACCCGCTGCCCGCGGGCCGATGCGCGCTGCGCCAGCGAGGTGCCGGAACTGCGCGTGGTTGCGCCGGGCCAGTTCGCGGCTTGCCATCATCCCCTGATCTAAATATCCGGAGGCCGACACCGCGTTTGTCCCGGACGGGCAGGCGTGGCAAGGTCCGCCGCAAGAACAAGCTACGGGAGAACAGCGATGAAGAGTTTCCAGGTCGTCGATTTCAACGCCCCCTTGCAGGAGGTCGATCAGCCGACGCCGCAGCCGTCGGGCACGCAGGTGCTGATCAAGGTCAAGGCCGCCGGCGTCTGCCACAGCGATCTCCATATCTGGGAGGGCGGCTATGATCTCGGCCACGGCCGCAAGCCGCTGTCGCTGAAGGATCGCGGCGTCTCGCTGCCGCGCACGATGGGCCATGAGACGGTCGGCGAGATCGTTGCCTTCGGGCCCGACGTCAAGGACGCCGACAAGGGCGGCCTCAAGGTCGGCGATGTCGCGCTGGCCTATCCCTGGCTCGGCTGCGGCAAGTGCCCGACCTGCCTCGGCGGCGACGAGAACATGTGCGCGATCAAGCCGAATGCGCTCGGCGTCTATTGCGACGGCGGCTACGCCGACCACATGACGGTGCCGCATCCGAAGTATCTGCTGAACCTCAAGGGGCTCGATCCCGTCACGGCCGCGCCTTACGCCTGCTCCGGTGTCACGACCTACAGCGCGCTGAAGAAGGTCGAGAAGGATCTCGACACGCCGATCGTGATCTTCGGCGCCGGCGGTCTTGGCCTGATGGCGCTCTCGCTGTTGAAGGCGATGGGCGGCAAGGGTGCGATCGTGGTCGATATCGACGCCAGGAAGCGCGAGGCGGCCGAAGCCGCCGGCGCGCTCGCGACCGTCGACGGCAAGGCGCCCGACGCGCTGGAACAGCTCGTCAAGAAGGCCGGCCAGCCGATCCGTGCCGCGATCGATCTGGTCGGCAACGCCCAGACCTCGCAGCTCGGCTTCGACTGCCTGACCAAGGGCGGCAAGCTCGTGATCGTCGGCCTGTTCGGCGGTGGCGCGCCCTGGGCGCTGCCGCTGATCCCGATCAAGGCGGTCACCATCCAGGGCAGCTATGTCGGCAATCTGCGCGAGACCCAGGAGCTGCTCGACCTCGTGCGGACCAAGAAGATTCCGGCGATCCCGGTCACGCCGATGCCGCTGGCAAAGGCGAACGAGGCGCTGACCAATCTGCAGAAGGGCCAGCTGGTCGGCCGCGCGGTGCTGACGCCGTAGATCGAGTCGCCGTCATTCCGGGATGGTGCGTCAGCACCAGACCCGGAATCTCGAGATTCCGGGTTCGATGCTCCGCATCGCGCCGGAATGACTGTTGTGTTCCGGAGAATCCCATGTCCGCCAACGACGCACTCCACATCGCCGTCCTCGGTGGCGACGGCATTGGCCCCGAGGTGATGGCGCCGGCGCTCGACGTGCTGCGCAAGATCGAGGCGTCGGCCGGTCTCAAATTCCGCTTCACCGAGGCGCCGGCCGGCGCGGGCCATTACAGGGAAACCGGCAAGTCGATGCCGGAGAGCACGATCCGGCTGTGCGAGGAGGCCGATGCGATCCTGCTCGGAGCCTGCGGCCTGCCGTCGGTGCGCTACCCCGACAACACCGAGATCGCGCCGCAGATCGAATTGCGCATGATCTTCGATCTCTATGCCGGCGTGCGGCCCGCGCGATTGATCCCCGGCGTATCGAGCACGATCGTCGGCGCCGACCGGAGGGGCATCGACCTCGTCGTGATCCGGGAATCGACCGAGGGCCTGTTCGCCTCGATGGGCAAGGGCGTCGTCACCGACAGCGAGGCGCGCGAGACGATGGTGATCACGCGCCACACCTCCGAGCGGCTGTTCGAGTTTTCGTTCCGACTCGCCGAACGCCGCAAGGCGCGCGGCAAGGTCAATGGCGGGCTGACCTGCGTCGACAAGGCGAACGTGTTCAAGGCCTTCGCATTCTTCCGGAACATCTTCGACGAGACCGCGAAGCGTCATCCCGACGTCAGGGCCGACCACCTCTACATCGATGCGACCGCGGCTGCGCTGGTGAAGCGTCCGTGGGACTTCGACGTCATGGTGACCGAGAACATGTTCGGCGACATCCTGTCCGATCTCACCGCCGGTCTGATCGGCGGCATGGGCATGGCGCCGTCAGCCGACATCGGCGACCGCTACGCGGTGTTTCAGCCGTGTCATGGCACGGCGCCCGACATCATGGGGCAGGGAAAGGCCAATCCGACCGCGATGATCCTGTCGGCCGCGATGATGCTGGACTGGCTCGCCGACAAGCATGGACTCGAAAGCGCCGCCGAAGCCGGAGAGCGGATCGAGCGCGCGGTCGACAAGGTCTACGCCGACGGCATCAAGCCGTTTGAGTTCGGCGGCAGCAACGGCACGAACGATGTCGCGAAGGCGGTGCTGGCAGCGCTCTAGCGTGGAAGGTGAGGGGGCCGAAGCCCCCTCGCTGATGATTAGCGATGGTGTCCGCCGTGATGTCCACCGCCGTGATGGCCGCCATGATGTCCGCCGTGATGAGGGCGGTGCCCGTAATGATGCGGGCGATGGTGGAAGTGCGGACGATGATGCCATCCGTGATGGCGCGGTCCGTAGTAGCCGTATGCGCCCGGCCGCCAATAGCAGCGGCCCCAGCGATCGCAGACCTGGCGCACCTTGTCGACATTGGACGTTTCGCCCGCGATGTGACTGGCTTGCGGAAGCCCGTTGGGCATCGCGGATGCCGCGCCGGACATCAACGCTGCGCTTCCAAGCGCGGCGAGTCCAATAACGGCAAGCTTGATATTCATCGAGATCTCCTTGGTTGAAGCCTGAAAACGTTCATGCGGGCCACTTCGTTGCTGCGACAAAAAAGACAGGCTCTTGCATTCGGTTCTGGCGGCGCCGGTTCAACTGAGGAAATGCGGGAGTTATGAGGTCGCCCGATGTGCGGGCGACAATTGGCCGCGCGACAGAATAGCGACGCATTGCGCGCGCATGCGCTGCGCGAGATGGGAGTCGGAGCGCGAGTTGGAAAAGCGCGGCGCGCATGTGCGGCGATCTGCGCGCATGCTCACGTGGAGCGATGAGATCATGACGCGATGCTCGTCGCTGCTTCATGACCGCGCATCCGGCGCGGGGACTGAAGCTATCCGCCTGGATCACAAAATCTTGAAAGACAGAAGCGCCTCAAGAAAAAGCGCTGCCATCGGCGATGGCAGCGCTTCGACATCTTCTCGGCCCGACCGGCATGTGCGGCCGCAGCGGCCGGCGGACCGGCCGTTGCGGTGTGGTGGGATCGCGTTCGCGGCGCCGCGACCCGATCCGCGCTCAGTCTTCGTTGGCGGCGATCGATTCCATCAGCGACACCAGCTGACGCTGCACCGTCTGATCCTTGATCTTGCTGTAGGCGCGCAGCAACCGGAGGCTGAACGCGCTGTCGAGGAACAGCAGGCTCTCGACTTCGCGGGCCTTGTTGTCGCCGTCGTAGAAGAAGGTGACCGGCACATCCAGCGCCGTCGCGATCTGCTGAAGGCGGGCAGCGCCGACACGGTTGACGCCCTTCTCGTACTTTTGAACCTGCTGGAAGCTGACGCCAAGCTTGTCGCCGAGTTCGGCCTGCGAGATCTTTTGCTCGACACGGCGCAGGCGAATCCGCTTGCCCAACTCAATGTCCGGCTTGCCGGCACTGCGCTGCTTCATCTTCTTTGCTGCTGATCTGTTCATTCTTGTGACCCGTCCTTCAAATCGAGAATCCCTGGCCCGGCTGGGTCAGGGACACGTTCATGATGTACCGCGTTAAGCTCGAGTGGATCGCCAGTTCGTCGGAACCACGAAATCCAGGAAGATCGCGGGATGGTATCCAACCGCAAAAGCGCATTGGAAACACCCTAGTACCAACTCGGTCGACTACCTGAAGTCGACCGCGCCAAGGTGTCTGTCGACACCCCGCCCTCTACATTTGGCAAAATATTGACCAAACCACAACTAGCGCGAGTTTGATCGACACAGATTTTGCGCACATGCATAATAGGCGTCAACGCACAGCGCCCGTAGTTCTACGGGCCACCATATTGTACGGGCGTCGTTGGGTGGATGCAACCCCAGCTAGTGCAGCCTGAGGTCGAGAAGTGGCCGGCGAGTGCTTGACTGAATCATCCGATTTGCAAGAGTTTGACGTAAGTCCAAGTCAGGCTTTCGGAATGTTGCTGGACAATTGCCCAAAAGTTCTCAATCATCTGGAACAAATGTGTGCCTACGACAAGCCGGCGAACTCTGGCGGGAGGGGCCAATGAAGCGAAAGAGGGGAAGGCCTCGACTCTACCTCGCGGCTTCGGGAGTTGAAGAAATGCCGGTCGCAAACACGGAAGAACGGTTGCTGGCGTTGCTCGCAACGCTGGAGGAATGTCAGGCGTTCCTGACCGACCGGGCGAACACGGAGACGGCGCGGCTGTTGTCCCTTGCCATCCTCGAGCTTCGGATGGAGCTCCACAAGGTGACGGATTCCGAGCTGAAGGCCCTCTGCGACATGATCGCGTCGGACGAGCCCGTGCAGGAACAATCGACGACCCGGCAACTGCCGCCGTATTTGAGGCTGGTCAAGTAGGTCAGCGCCCCGCGCCACGCGCGGGACGCTGCTCGCTTTGGGACGCGCGGCTCAGCCCGCAGTCACGTCAACCGCCTCGGCGCCTTCGAGCACGCGACGGGCCTTGTCGCGGTCGAGGTCACCTTCCCATGCCGCGACCACGACGGTGGCGACGCAGTTGCCGATCAAATTGCCGACGGCGCGCGCCATGCCGATGAACCAGTCGACCGAAAGCACCAGCACGAGGCCGATCGCCGGGATGCTCGGCACGGCGTTGAGCGTCGCCGCCAGGATGACGATCGCCGAGCCGGGCACGCCATGCGCACCCTTCGAGGTGATTAACGACACGCCGAGCACCAGCATCAGGTCGCCGAACGACAGCGGCGTGTTGGTCGCCTGCGCGATGAAGACGACCGCAAGCGTCAGGTAGATCGAGAAGGCATCGAGGTTGAAGGAATAGCCGGTCGGAATCACGAGGCCGACCACCGAATCCTTGACGCCGAAACGCTCCAGCTTGCGCATCACCTGCGGCAGCACCGCGTCGGACGATGCCGTGGCGACCACGATCATCAGCTCCTCGCGCAGGTAGCCGAGGAACTTGAGGATGTTGATGCCGGCGAGCGCCATCACGGCGCCGAGCACGCCGAGCACGAAGATCGCGACCGACACGTAGAACAGCGCGACCAGCGATAGCAGCTGCTTCAGCGAACCGACGCCGTATTTGCCGACCGTATAGGCGACGGCGCCGAGCACGCCGATCGGCGCGAAGCGCACGATCAGGCCCATGGCGCGGAACAGCACGGTCGAGACCGCGTCGATGAAGGAGGAGATCTTCTCGCCCTTCTCGCCGCCGACCAGCGCCAGGCTGACGCCGAAGATGATCGCGAAGAACAACACCTGCAGCACGTCGTTGCGCGACAGCGCGTCGAACGAGGTGGTCGGGATGATGTTGAGCAGGAAGCTGCCGATGCCTTCGCCCTTCAGCTTCTGTGCGTTGCTGGCATAGTTGCCGAGCGCCTTGGCATCCAGCGTCGAGGTGTCGATGTTCATGCCGTGGCCGGGGCCGAACAGATAGGCGAGCAGCAGGCCGACCACGAGCGCGACCGTCGTCATCGCCTCGAAATAGACCAGCGCCTTGACGCCGACCCGGCCGACCTTCTTGAGGTCGCCGGCACCCGCAATGCCGTGCACGACGACGCAGAACACGATCGGCGCCACGATCATCGAGATCAGCTTCAGGAAGGCATCGCTGAAGATCTTCAACCCGATCGCGAAATCGGGCGCGGCCATGCCGATGACGATGCCGAGCAGCAGCGCGACAAGCACCTGCACGAACAGTGATGTGTAAAGCGGCTTGCGTGCAACTGTCGCTTCCGCTGCGATGGTCGACATGACTTCCCCCTGGTTCTGGCCGGCCGAACCCGCCCATCGTAGCAACTTGCGTGCCAAGATGTCGCAGGATCGGCCACTCCTGCCCGGTCAGCCGTCGATTTCGAGGGCGCTGGTCACGGTGTAGACGACGCCGTGGGGCAGGAAATCCACGGTGGCCTCGCCGCCGAGCTGGTCGCGGGCGCTGCGCTCGATCAGGCGGGAGCCGAAGCCGCGCTGGACCGGCGCGGTGACCTGTGGGCCGCCGGTCTCGGTCCAGATCATCCGCAGCTTCGGTCCGGAGCTCTCGTTGAGTATCTCCCAGTCCAGCGTCACCGTGCCGGTGTCGTTGGACAGCGCGCCATATTTGGCGGCGTTGGTCGCCATCTCATGCAGGATCATCGACAGCACCAAAGCAAGCCGAGGCGACAGCGGCACGCGGGGTCCGAACATCCTGACCCGCTCGGCGGTGTTGTTCAGCAGATAGGGCCGCAGCACGCGGCTGACCACGTCCTGGAAGTCGGAGCCCTGCCATTTGTCGGTAGAGAGCAGATTATGCGCCTCCGCCAGCGCGCCGAGCCGCCCCTCGAACTTGTCGCGCTCGGTGCGGCTTGCGCTGCGGAAGGTCTGCGTGGCGATCGATTGCAGGATCGCCAGCGTGTTCTTGACGCGGTGGTTGAGCTCCTCGATCAGAAGGTCGTGCAGCATCTCGCCGCGCGCGATCGTGGTTGCCATCCGCACCGCAAAGCCGAGCCCGACCAGCAGCAGGACGCCGCCGATCACGCTGGTGATCGCCAGCGAGCGCCACAGCGGCGCCACCAGCGAGTTCTCCGCGATCCCCGCGGCGACGGTCCAGCCGGTGAGGCGCGATCGGGTGAAGCCCGTGATCAGCGCCACACCTTCCAGCGAGACGGTCGGCAGCGTCGCCTCGCTCTGGCGAAACATCTCGGCAAACAGCGATGGCGAGGCGCGCTGGCCGATGGTCGCCTGCGGATTCGGCACGCGCGCCAGGTTGACGCCGTCGCTGTCGAAGATCGAGATGGTCCAGTCCTGGTTGAGGCGCTGCTTCTCGATGATGGCCTGGAACACCTCGATCGGCGGGCTGAAGGAGATGTCGTAAAGTACCTCGCCGTCGCGCATCACC
Organism: Bradyrhizobium sp. UFLA01-814; assembly: GCF_046718885.1. Taxonomy (NCBI): domain Bacteria; kingdom Pseudomonadati; phylum Pseudomonadota; class Alphaproteobacteria; order Hyphomicrobiales; family Nitrobacteraceae; genus Bradyrhizobium; species Bradyrhizobium sp. UFLA01-814. Next base: position 27,113 of record NZ_JAQOSR010000119.1, read on the forward strand.
GGCACCTCGACCGTGATGATCAGCCGCTGCTTCACCGCGCCGAAGAACAGGTTGGAGTATTGCGGCTGCCGCGTCGTGAACACCTTCTCGAGGATCTCGAGATTGTTGCGTGGCGGCAGGCTCGCGGTGTCCGGCGTCAGCGAGGAGAACACCTGGCGTCCGGCGCGGTCCGCCACCAGCACCACGCCATCCTTGCCGTACTGGTCGATGAAGCCGACCGCGACGCGGCGGAAGTTGTCGAAGTCGCTGTTGCGCAGCGAGTTGGTCAGCGCCAGCACCTGCAGCCCGCCGGTCATGCGCTGCATTTCCGCATCGAGCAGCAGGCGGATGCTGCGCGCCGTCTCCAGCACGCGCTGCGTGGCCGCCTGGCGATCCCGCTGATAATTGTGGAAGACGATCCCGACCGCGAAAATGATCAGCGGCAACATCGTTCCCGCGACCAGAAGCGCGAGACGGACTGGCAATGTCAGTTTCGGCACGATGTCCCCAGGTCGGTGCCCATTGGCTGTGAGCTTAGGGGAAGCGGGAAAAGTCCGCCAAAGGAAACAGTTGGTTATCGGAAAAGTTCCGCGGCGCCCAAAGCATGATCCGGAAAAGTGTGAAGCGGTTTTCCGAAAGGATCATGCTCGAACGAGGAGTATGCGCCGCGGAATGACGTCATGTCAGAGATTGCTCTCGGTGATCGCGGCGTAGACCATGGTGCGCAGCTCGCGCCGCAGCGGATAGGCGCTCGACGGCAGCACCTGGGTCATGAAGATCGTGATCAATTCCTCGGCCGGGTCGATGAAGAACGACGTCGTCGCGGCGCCGCCCCAGTTGAATTCGCCCGGGCTGCCGGCGATCAGCGTCTGCGCCGGGTGCATGGTGACGGCGAAGCCGAGGCCGAAGCCGATGCCGTTATAGGCGGCTTCGGCGAACATCGAGCGCGACATCGCCGGCAGATCGACCCCGCCGGGCAGATGGTTCGAGGTCATCAGCTTCACCGTCTTCGGGCCGAGCAGCCTGACGCCGCCGAGCTCGCCGCCATTGAGCAGCGCCCGGCAGAAGGTCAGGTAGTCGGCCGCGGTCGAGCACAGTCCGCCGCCGCCCGAGATCAGCGAAGGCGGCGCCAGGAACGAGCTGGTGGTGGGATCGTCCTGCAGCGTCAGCGTGCCCTTGCGCTCGGCGGCGAGCGGGTTGAAGCCGCCCTGCGGATCGGCGGAATAGCAGGCGGCAAACCGATGCGCCTTGTCGGCCGGCACGAAGAAATCCGTGTCGTTCATGCCGAGCGGCTTGAAGATGCGCTCCTTCAGGAATCGCTCGAACGGCACACCCGAGATCTTGCCGACGAGATAGCCGAGCACGTCGGTCGAGACCGAGTAGTTCCAGGCTTCGCCCGGCGAAAACTCCAGCGGGATCTTCGCCAGGTCCTCGATCATGCCGTCGAGCGTGCCGGCCTTGATGACCTCGCCGATCTTCTTCTCGCGATAGGCCGCGTCGACATTGGAGCGCTGCTGGAAGCCGTAAGTGAGGCCCGAGGTGTGGCGCAAGAGGTCGACGATCTGCATCGGCCGCGTCGGTGGGTGGGTCAGGAAGGCGGGCGCGGTGCCGGCGACGAACACGCCGAGGTTCTTCCATTCCGGAATGTACTTCGCGACCGGCTCGTCGAGCGCGACCTTGCCTTCCTCGACCAGCATCATGAAGGCGACCGACGTGATCGGCTTGGTCATCGAATAGATGCGGAAGACGGTGTCGTCCTTGACCGGCACCTTGCGCTCGAGATCGGCAAAGCCCTGGACC